>JBDSSV010000332.1:0-4469 GCA_039928535.1 Burkholderiales bacterium | reverse complement strand
GCGCTACGTGCCTAGCCAATCCGCGTAGACCTCATCGTTGTGCTCGCCGAGCCCGGGCGGATGGCGGTACACGTCGAATTCGTAGCCGGAGATTTTCATCGGGAACGCGACGGTTTTGGTTTTCTTGCCGTTAGGCAGCGTCATGTCGCGCACGAGACGGTTGAATTGAACGTGCGGGTCGTTGAGGATTTCCGGATAGGTATTGATAGGCGCGCACGGTACGCCGCGGCGATCGAATTCGGCCAGCCACTCGGCCTTTGTGCGCAGCGAGAACACCGGCTGCAACAGTTGTTCGAGTTCTTGCTGATTTTTGGCGCGCAGCGTGTTCGTCGTAAAACGCGGGTCTGTTTTCAACTGCGGCAGACTGGCCGCGTCGCACACCGATTCCCATAATTTGTCATTGCCGGCGGCGATCATGAACGGCGCGTCGCTCGCTTGGAATCCCTGGTACGGCGCCGAGCGCGGATGCGCGGAGCCCAGCCGGCGCGGCGTGCGGCCGGTGCCGAAATATTCGCTCGTCTGCAGCGCGGCGATGCCGAGCAGGCCGGCCAGCATCGAGCAGTCGATGAACGCGCCGCGGCCGGTCTCCTTCGCCTGCAGTATGGCCGCCGTCACGCAAAACGCGCCGTACAGTCCCGCGCCGAAATCGCCGACGGGCACGCCACTTTTCACCGGCGGGCCGTCCGCTTCGCCGGTCACGCTCATGAGTCCGCTCATGCCCTGCACGGTGGCGTCGAACGCGCCCTTGGACGCATAAGGGCCCTCATGGCCGTAACCGTTGATCGAGCAGTAGACAAGCCTGGGCGAATCCGCACTCAATGTCTTATAGCCGAGCCCGAGCCGATCGAGCACGCCCGGCCGGAAGTTCTCGATAAGGGCATCGGCTTGCGCGCACAGCTTTTTAAGCCGCGCGACTTGCGCTGCGTCTTTCAGGTCGACCGCGATGCTGCGCTTGTTGCGGTTGACCGACGCGAAGTTCTCGCTGTAGTCCTCGCCGTGCTCGCCCGCGCTCATCGGCGGCCAGCGCCGCATATCGTCACCGCCGTCGGGCTTTTCGACCTTGACGACGTCGGCGCCGAGGTCGGCCAGCAGCGAGCCCGCGAACGGCCCCGCGGCAATCTGGCCGAATTCGAGAATTTTGAGCCCGGTCAGCGGGCCGCGCGTAGTGGGTGAACTCATGGGGATTCCGTGGCGGCAGGAAGGTCTATTCTAAGCTGCGCGCAGCGGCGCGGCCATTACCTATCCTTATAGGGCGAATAACCGATCTCGTTCGCGATGCCGGCGGCTAAGGAGTATCTTTGCTGCTCAAGCCGTAATTGCGACAGGAGGGCAGCATGATAGCCAACAGTTTTGTCACCAACGCGTGGTACGTCGCCGGCATGGCGCCGGAGTTCGAAACCAACAAGCTGCACGGGATGGTGATCGCGAAAAAGCCGATCGTCATCTGGCGCACGGGCGAGGGCAAGGTGGTTGCGTTCGACGACCGTTGCGTGCACAAGCGCATGCCGCTGTCGTGCGGCAAGATCCTCGCCAACGGCGCGCTTGAATGCGCGTACCACGGCTTTACCTACGACGGCAACGGCAAGTGCATCGCGATACCATCGCAGATGGATGTGCCGATACCTTCGCGCGCGAAGCTCAAGCCGTTTCCGGTCATCGAGCAGGACGGCGTGGTGTGGGTGTGGCCGGGCGACCCCGACAAGATGGGCAAGGCGCGGCCGCCGCGCACACCGGAGTTCGTGAGCGAGGAATGGGACAATTTCACCTGCCCGCCTATCCACGTGCCCGCGAATTACCTGCTGTTGATCGAAAACCTGCTCGACATCACGCATTTCTACCCGCTGCACGACGGCAACATAGGCGATCTCGCCAATAGCAAGATCCCGATCGAATTCTTTGAGCAGGAAGTGGACGGCAATCCGTCGCTGAAGACCGTGCGCGAGGTGAAGAACTACCAGCATCCGCCGTTCCTCATCGACTGGTTCGGCTACGAGACCGTCGACCGCATACACACGCACCAGATGTCGAACCCGGGGCTCACGCGAGTGCGCCTGCGCTGCGCGCCGCCGGGCAAGCTCGATACCGCCGCCGAGCGCGGCTACATCCTGCATCACTCGCACACGCCGATCGACGAGGTGAGCCATATCTGGCGCTGGACTATCACGGTGCCCAAGGGGCAGCAGAGCAAGATTCCCGGCAAGACCACGATGGAGCTCATGCAGGAAATGTTCCCTATCGTGGTCGACCAGGACCGCTGGGCACTCGAGCGGCAGCAGAAGATGTTCGCGTTCGCGGAGGACGGTTATTCGGAAGTGCATCTGCGCTCGGACAAGTCGATCCTAATCGTGCGCAAGATTCTGCAGGCGCTGGAAAAAGGCGAGACCAAAGACCCGAACAAGTCCTGGCTCGCCGCCTGACCGTAATTGGTTTTTTTAGTGCGCCATCGCCTTGGCGCGCACCATTCAAGGGCCGGCATTGCTACGCGCGCCGGCCTTTATCTTTTGCACTTTCCCAAAACGATCCAATTCACGCGTCTCTGACACTGCGCGGCCGCTTCGCTTGATCGGTACGCGATTTGCTTGGTGTGGACAACACATCAAGCGACATGGCGGCGCACATGCAACAGGAAACACCGGCGGCAATGCTGACGCACCGCATTGACGGCAAGCAGGCTTGGGTCAAAGACAATTTGCAAGAGCGCGACTGGCTTTTCACGCTCGACGATGCGTGCCGGCGTGAGTTGTCGGCGGTCATCGAAGATCTGCGCGCGAATACGCTGCCGTTACTATTGCTGACTCCCGACATGTTCGAACTTTCCGCTTGCCACGCGTTGGCGGTGCAAGTGCGCACTGCGCTGAAGGAAGGTGTGTCGTTCGCGGTGGTCGATCGCATGCCGCTCGATGGCATTACGCTGGAAGAATCCAAAGCGCTCTACTGGCTTTTCTCATCCATGATTGCGCGGCCGGTCGCGCAGAAACTCGACGGCACCATGATGTACGACGTGCACGATACCGGCATGCAGGCGCTGCCCGGCTCGGGGGTGCGCCCGGACAAGACCAACGTCGATCTGACGTTTCACAACGACAACGCGTACAACCAGACGATGCCGGAGATCGTCGGTCTCTTCTGCCTGCGGCAGGCGCAGGCAGGCGGCTTGAGCCGCGCGATTAGTTTTCAGACGGCGCACAACGTCCTGCTCGCAGACTATCCGGACCTGTTGCCGCGCTTTTACCAGCCGTTTCCCTTCGATCGCCAGAAAGAGCATTTTCCCGGCGAGAGCCCAATTTTCTCGGCGCCGCTCTTCGAATACGATGGCCGCCTGCGCGCGCGGCTGGCGCCCTACCAGGTGAAGAATGCGTTCGCCATGCGCGGCGAGCCGGTCGACGCGGCAACGGCGGCGGCGACCGCGGCGCTCGACGAAATATTTTCACGTCCCGAATTGATCGCCGAGCACTACATGCAGCCTGGCCAGATTCAGTACGTGAACAACCGCGAGATCGGGCACAGCCGCACCGGGTTTGTCGACCATGAGGACCCGGGTTTGCGCCGCTACCTTGTGCGATTATGGCTGCGCGATGCCGGTCATCGCGGCTACCGCGGCTAGGCCGGGAAATTCGCGGCTTCCGCCATCCCGGTTTGCCCAAGGGCGCGGACGGATGTTAGGCTTTCCCGCTCGACAGCGTGCGATTGCAACAGGCCATGGAAATCTATCAGATACGCACATTCGTGACGGTCGCCGAGCATGGCAACCTGACCAAAGCCGCCCTGTTGCTGCACGTTACGCAGCCGGCGGTAAGCGGCCACCTGAAATCGCTCGAAGAGGCCCTGAGTCTCAAGCTTTTCGAGCGCAGCGCGAGCGGTGTCTCGCTGACGAGGGCGGGGCAGGCATTGCTGCCGAAAGCGAAGGCGATCCTCGCGGTGGCCGGCGATTTCCGCAATCTCGCGCAAGAGCTGCAGGGCCAGCTTGTTGGCAAGGCGCGCGTCGGCACCATCCTCGATCCGTCGTTTATCCGGCTCGGGCAATTCATGAGCGCCGTGCTCGACCGCTACCCGTGGCTCGATATCCAGTTGCAGCACGGCATCTCGACGTGGGCGCTCGAAAACGTATACAACGCTGGACTCGATGCTGCGTTCTGTATGGGGCACGTGACATTGCCGCAGGTGCAGGCGGTGCAGCTGACCGAGATGGCGTATCGCGTCGTCGCGCCGCCGGCCTGGCGGAAGAAAATCGAAGACGCCGGCTGGGCCGACATCGCGGCACTGCCGTGGATACGCGCGCCAAAAATGTCGCCGCACCTGCAGATGGTGGGCGAGATGTTCGCGCCGCACAAGCTGGAGCCGTTCAAGGTGGTAGAGGCGGACCAGGAGCAGACAATCCGCACCCTGATCACCGCGGGCGTAGGGTTGGGGCTGATGCGCGAAGACCTCGCGTTTGCCGCGCAAAGCGCGGGCGAAGTCTGCGTGTGGCG
>JBDSSV010000331.1:0-5614 GCA_039928535.1 Burkholderiales bacterium | reverse complement strand
GTGAAACTGCGCGCGCCGCCGTCGATCTCGTCAAAGTCGAATACGAAGTCCTGCCGGCCGTGCTGTCGATGGATGCTGCGCTCGCGCCCGGTGCGCCGCTCGTGCACGACGATACGGCGGGCAACGTCGCCCATCACTTCAACTTCGAGCGTGGTGACGTCGACGGTGGCTTCAAAGCGAGCGACGTGATCGTCGGAGGCACGTGGCAAAGCACGCGCCAGTGGCACACCTCGCTCGAGACCATCGGCTGCGTCGCGCAGTGGGCAGGCGACCGCGTGTCGCTGTGGTGCAACACGCAGACACCGTTTCTCGCGCGCGGACGCTACGCGATTGCGCTCGGCGTGCCGGAAGGCAAGGTGCGCGTGGTGCAAACCGAGGTCGGCGGCGGTTTCGGCGGCAAGTCGGGCGACGACAATGCTTCCGTGATCTGCGCACTGCTCGCAAAAAAAGCCGGCAAGCCGGTCAAGCTCATACACACGCGCGAAGAAGAGTTTCTCGCGAGCCATCCGCGCATGCCCATGCGCTACTGGGTGCGGCTCGGCTTTTCGCGCGACGGCCGTGTCAAGGCGAAGGAAATCAGGATGCTCGCCGACAACGGCGCCTACACCGGCAAGTCGCAGGCCATCCTCGGCGCGGCGACGGTGCGCCACGACGCGCTCTATAAGTATCCATGCGCGCGCGCCGACTCGACGCTGGTGTATACGAATCTGGTGCCGACCGGCGCCTTTCGCGGCTTCGGCAATCCGTCCGCCGACTGGGCGGTCGAGCAATGCTGGGACCTGGCGGCCGAGAAGCTCGGCATGGACGTGGTCGATCTCCTGCGCCTTAACGCCGTCGAGCCCGGCGACGTGTCGCCGCACAATCACAAGATCACGAGCTGCGAGCTCAAGCAGTGCATAGACAAGTCCGCGCAGTTGATCGGCTGGAAAGCAAAACGCAAACAGCGCACGCCCAACCGCGGGCTCGGCATCGGCTGCAGCGTGCACGTCAATGGACGGCGCAGTTTCGGCGATTGGGACGGCAGCTCGGCCATCGTGCGCATCAATGACGACGGCCGCGCCACCATCATTACGGGCGAAGGTGAAATCGGCCAGGGCACGCTGACTGTCTTGCGCCAGATCGCCGCGGAAGAATTGGGGCTGCCTTACGAAGACGTCGACATCACGCGCCCTGACACCGATGTTCATCCTTACGCACTGGGTGCGCTGGCCAGCCGCGTCACCTACGTGGCCGGGAACGCGGTCAAGCTCGCGGCCGCCGCCGCGCTGAAACAATTGCTCGAGGCCGCGTCGGCGCAACTGAAATTGCCGCCGGCGGAGTTGACTATCATCAACGGCGAGATCGGTCCGCGACGCGGCCGCGAAACCGATTTCAAGTCCGTCGCCGCGATCGTGCGCGCGCATATTTATCAACCGAACGGCCAGCCGATAATCGGCGTCGGTAACTGGGACAACCCGTCGGAATTCCCCGACCACAGCCGTTACGGCAACGAATCGGGCGCTTACAACTTTGCGGCGCAGGCGGTGGAAGTCGAGGTCGATCCCGCCACCGGCAAAGTCACCGTGCTGGAAATCGCGTGCGCGGTCGATTGCGGCACTGTCATCCACCCCGCCGCGGCGGAAGGCCAGGTCACCGGCGCGGTGACGCAGGGACTCGGTCTTGCGGTCACCGAATATTTCGACTGGCACAACGGCGTGCCGACCGATCCTAATCTCAAAGACTATCCGCTGCCGTCGGCGGCGATGATGCCGAAAATCCACGTGGCGTTCGCCGACTCGTACGAGCCCTCAGGACCGTACGGTGCGAAGGGACTCGGCGAAATCGGCCTCGATGCGGTGCCCGCCGCCATTGCCAATGCAATCGCAGATGCGGTCGGCGTGCGTATCACCGAACTGCCGATCACCGCCGAGAAAATTTATCGCGCGCTGCACCCTGAGGCTTTCGCCAACGAAGACCAAGCGCCGCCGGCCGTGCCGAAAGGCTCCGTGTGGACGCGGCTGATGGCAGGCCGGCCGTCGGGTGCGCGTCCGCCGGCGGCCGAATTCATTTTCGCGCGCAGTGTCGAAGAGATTGTTGCCGCGCTCGCCGCAGGCGATGCGGCAATAGTTTCCGGGGGAATGTCGCATGCGGTGCGGCGCGAGCGCACCGGATTTGCGCAGGCGAAGCGCCTGCTCGCAGTCGCACGCGTTCCCGAGCTGAAAGAACTCGTGCTCGATGCAAAAGGCATGCTGCGGGCGAATGCCGCGGTGCCCTTGCAGCTTCTCTACGACGACGCGCGCATCCGCAACGGCTGGCAGTCGATCGACGAGGCGCTCGCCGCCGTCGGCATCGTGCGCCTGCGCCGCATGATCACGATCGGCGGCAGCATCGGCCCGCTGATTGGCGGTTTCGACCTGCCGGTCGCGCTGCTCGTGTTGAACTGCCGCGTCAACGTGGCCGGCCCCGGCGGCCGACGCAGCGCTACCCTGGCGGAACTGTTCGAGAAGCGCCTGGCGAAAGATGAAATGGTGGTCGGCATTGAGGTCGATCCCCTGCCGGCGCGCAGCGGCTCGAGTTTCTTCAAATACATGGCGCGCAACGTGCTGGAAATTCCGACGGTCAACACGGCCGCGGCAGTTACGGTCGATGCAGCAGGTAAATGCACCGACGCGCGGGTCGCTGTCGGCTCCGTCAGCTGGAAACCCATCGTCCTCGCACCGCCCGAGCTCGCCGGCAAAGAATTCGACGCAGCGTTAGTGCGCGCATCGGTGCAAAAAGTGCGCGCGCTCGCGCAGCCGATGGCCGATGTGCGCGGGTCTGTCGCCTATAAACGCGAGATGGCGGTCGAGTTCGCCGCGCGCGCCCTGATAACGGCGTGGCAACGCGCCATAAAGTCCTGACCAATGACGACACCAACCGACGGCACGTTCACGACTACCGATGGCTGCGCCATTGGCTACACGCTGCACGCGCATGCCGATGCCGGCGCGCCGCGCGTAGCGCTCGTGCATTCGCTGGCGCTCGACCGCAGTATCTGGAACGGCGTCGTCGCGGAGCTCGCGCCACGCGCTTCGATACTCGCGTACGATTGCCGCGGCCACGGCCTCAGTTCGCCGGTCGACATGCCTTACACTGCAACGCAATTCGCGGATGATCTTGCGCAGTTAATGGACCACATCGGCTGGCCGGCAGCAGTCGTGGCCGGCTGCTCGATGGGCGGCTGCGTCGCGCAGGCCTTTGCGGCGAAATATCCGCAACGCACGCAAGGAGCCTGCCTCATCGACACCACCGCCTGGTACGGCGCGGACGCGCCCGTAAAATGGCGCGAGCGCGCCGCCACCGCGCAGGATAAAGGCATGGGCGCGCTGATTGATTTTCAGCTAACCCGCTGGTTTACTGACGCCTGGCGGGCTTCTGCCGCGAACTCGGCAGCCATCGAGGCGCTGAAGACAATATTCCTCGCCAACGACGTGCGCTGCTACGCGCGCACCTGCGAGATGCTCGGCACGGAAGACCTGCGGCCGCTGCTCGCGTCGATCAAGGCGCCGACTGCGGTCGTCGTCGGCGCCGAAGATTACGCGACACCGGTCAGCATGGCCGAGGCGCTGCACAAGGCGATTGCGCAGTCGACGCTGACGGTGATTGCCAATGGCCGGCACATCACGCCCGCCGAATGCCCGCAGAACATCGCGCGTGAATTGAAAACGTTGATCGGCGTCTAATCATGCGCAAGCTCTATTCAATCACCGCGGTTCTACTATTGAGCGTGGCCGCGAATGCACAGAACTATCCGGCCGGCCCCGTGCGCGTGATCGTGCCGTTCCCTGCCGGCGGCGGCGTCGACAGCGCCGGCCGCCTGCTGACGACACGACTGACCGAAAGCTACGGCAAATCGTTCGTCGTGGAGAACCGCGGTGGCGCGAACGGCAACATCGGCACCGAGGCCGTCGCGAAGTCGCCGAAAGACGGCTATACGCTGCTTTTCACGGGCGCGGGTTTCGTCACCAATCCCGGCCTGTATGCGAAGGTCCCATACGACGCCGTCAAAGACTTCGAGCCGATCAGCCTGATGGCGTTCGGGCCTAACGTGCTAGTCGTGCATCCGTCGCTGCCGGTGAAGTCCGTGAAGGACCTCATCGCGCTGGCGAAAGCGCAACCCGGCGCTATCGGTTTCGCCGGCTCCGGCAGCGGCAGCACGCCGCATCTCGCGGGAGAACTCTTCAACACACTCGCGTCCGTCAGGATGGTGCATATTCCCTACCGCGGTTCGGGGCCCGCGATGATAGGCCTCCTGAGCGGCGAGACGCCGGTCATGTTCCTGCCGGCGATCAATGCCGGGCCGCACATCAAGTCCGGACGGCTGCGCGCGATTGCGGTGACCAGTAAATCACGGCTGGCAGCCATGCCGGATTTGCCGACGGTCGCCGAAGCCGGGTTGAAAGGCTACGAATCGAGCCAATGGTACGGCGTATTCGCGCCCGCGGGCACGCCTGAAGACATTCTCAACTCGCTCAACGCGCAGGTCGTGAAAATCGTCCAGGCGCCGGAAATGCAGCAGCGGCTGCACGATGACGGCCTCGTGCCGGCCGGCAATTCGCGCCAGCAATTCGCCGCTTACATCAGGACCGAGCTCGTCAAATGGGCCGATGTCGTCAAGCGCTCCGGCGCGCGCATCGATTGAGCGCGATGCGCGTCCGCTGTGCGGCATTGGCAGTGCTGGCCGCGCAAGCCGTTGGCGCCGCCGCCCAGAATTATCCGGTGCGTCCGCTGCGCATCATCGTGCCGCAAAGCGCGGGCGGCTCGACCGATCTCGTCGCGCGGCCGCTCGCGCAAAAACTCGCCGAGGCGCTGGGCCAAACCGTGGTCGTCGACAACCGGCCCGGCGCGGGCAGCGTCATCGGCACCGACCTCGTCGCCAAGGCCGCCCCCGACGGCTACACACTGCTCGCCGTCGCCGCTTCGCTGACCATGAGTCCCAGCCTGTATAAATTACCGTTCGATCCCGTGCGCGATCTCGCCGGCATCACGCAGCTGACTTCGCTGCCGAATATCCTCGTCGTGCATCCGGCGCTGCCGGTGACGTCGACGCGGGAATTCATCGCGTATGCGAAAGCCCGGCCCGGCCAGCTCAACTTCGGTTCCAGCGGCATCGCCACCGGCACTCACCTGTCGATGGAGCTCCTGATGTATATGACCGGCATCCGGCTGACGCACGTGCCGTACAAAGGCGGCTCGCTGAATGTGAATGCGCTGATCGGCGGTGAAACGCAGGCCAACTTCTCGACCATCTCCACGGCGCTGCCGCACGTCAAAAGCGGCCGCCTGCGCGCGCTGGCCGTGTCGACGTCGAAGCGCTCACCGGCAGCGCCCGAGGTGCCGACCATCGCCGAAGGCGGCGTGGCCGGCTACGACTATACGTCGTGGATAGGATTGCTTGCGCCGGCAGGCACCCCGCCTGCCGTCATCGCGCGGCTCAACACTGAGTCGGTCAAGGCGGTTCACTCGCCCGAAATGAAATCGATTCTTGCCGCGGAAGCGTCAGATCCCGTCGGGAATTCGCCTCAACAATTCGAAGCTATGGTCAAAACGGAGGTTGCGCGGTGGCAGAAGGTAGTAAAAGCGGCGGGGATTAAAG
>JBDSSV010000330.1:0-2797 GCA_039928535.1 Burkholderiales bacterium | reverse complement strand
ATCTGAATCTCCCCGTCCATGCAATGCCTCCTTACGTCGACAAGGGGACATTTCTACTTGGTTAACAGGGGACATTACTACTTGGGGCTAACAGACGGCGGGGACGCGAAATGACACGGCTGCGGCTCCGCTTTACAATAGCTCACTTTACAAGGAAGCCGCGCGTTGCCGTCCGCGCTCCGCATCTGCACCGAGGAATCCATATGAATTTCGACCGACGCGCCATTGCCGCTCCGACCCGTGAACTCGCTAACTGGATCGCCGGCCTCACGTACGCGGACCTGCCGCAACGCTCGCGCGAAGTTGTGCGCATCGCGATTCTCGATACGGTCGGCGCCGGCGTCTACGGCTACGCCACGCCGTGGGCGAAAATGTTGCTTGAATGGGCGCGCCGCGGCGGCGGCAGCGAAGCGACAGTGTGGGGCGACGCCGGGCCGTCGCTGCGTGCAGCCGATGCCGCACTGGTGAACGGCACCGCCGCGCATGCGTTCGAGCTCGACGATTATCACAACACCAAGCTGCATCCGGGCGCGGTCGTTGTCTCTGCAGCATTGGCGATAGCGGAAAAACTCAACAGCAGCGGCACGCAACTCGTCACTGCGATCGCGACGGGCTACGAAGTGATGATACGCACGAGCATGGCGTTGAATCCCGCGGCCACGCGCCTGCGCGGCTGGCATTTGACCGGCGTGTGCGGCCCGTTCGGCGCCGCCGCCGCGTGCGCATCGCTGATGAAGCTCAACACCGAACAATGCGCATGGGCGCTCGGTCTCGCCGGCACGCAGGGCGCGGGACTGTGGGCCTTCAATGCCGACGGCACCATGAGCAAACGACTGCACGCCGGCAAGGCCGCGCATTCCGGCGTGCTCGCGGCCGAACTTGCGCAGATCGGCTTCACCGGCCCGACGCAGATTTATGAATTCGAAGACGGCGGCGCGCTCAAAGCCTTCTCCGATGCGTCGGACCCTGCTCCGCTCACCAAAGACCTCGGCAGCGTCTATCACCTCGACACGACGTCGATCAAGCCGTACTCGTGCTGCGGCAGCACGCATGCGTACATCGATGCCGCGCTCGCGCTGCGCAAACAATTCGGCGGCGCCTGGAACGCGAACGTGCCGGTGCGCGTAGGCACGAGCAAAGTGGTGGACGTGCAGTGCGGTTTCGATTACGTCCCGTCTTCCGCGCTCAACGCGCAGATGAGCCTGCGCTACGTCGTTGCCGCTGCTTTGCGCGACGGCCAGGTTCTGCCCGCGCAGTTCACCACGGAAAAAATGAACGAGCCCGCAACTGCGGCGCTCGCCGGTCAATTGCAGCTCGTGCCCGACCCCGAACTGGATAAACTGTATCCGAAGGATTTCGCCGGCTGGGTGGCCGCCGAGCGCGACGGCAAATGGGAGCGCGTCGACATCCTGAACCCGACCGGGTCCGTGCACTCGCCTATCGATGCAGCGGGCATCACTGAAAAATTCCGTGGCATCAATCCGCAACTGCCCGCGGACAAAATCGCCGCGGTCGCGCTTGAAATCGAGCACCATAGCGTGCGCGAGTTGCTGGCATTGCTGCACCGCGCCTGAGCAAGCACAGATCGGCAAGCTGTTATTGCCATATAAATAGTTACCCGAGGAGCACCATGCATAATCAACATCGCAGTATCGTAATCGCCTGCGCAATAACCGCTGCCGTGGCTGCCGGCCACGCGCAGGCGCAGAATAAAGATGCCTATCCCAACAAGCCCGTCCGCATGATCGTGCCGTTCGCGCCGGGTGGTGGCACCGACATCGTCGCGCGCGCGATGGCGCAGAAGCTGACGGAAGCCCTGGGCCAGTCGGTGGTGGTAGACAATCGCGCGGGCGGCGGCGGCACCATCGGCGCGGAAACCGCGGTGCGTTCGGCGCCCGACGGCTATACGCTCGCGATGGTGTCCGGCAGCTACGCGACCAACGCCGCTTTGTTCAAGCTCCCGTACGATCCCGTCAACGACGTCACGCCGATCTCGCTCATCGGTGAAACGGGTTTCCTGGTTTCGCTGCATCCCAGCGTCCCGGCAAAAACGATCAAGGAACTGATCGCGCTCGCCAAGGCGAAGCCGCTCGGCCTCAATTTCGCCTCAACGGGAACCGGCGGCATCACGCATCTCGCGACCGAACTCTTCGATCTCATGGCCGGCGTAAAGATGACCCACATCCCGTACAAGGGCACCGGCCCGGCGCTGATCGATCTGCTTGGCGGCCAGGTCCAGGTGATGTTCGGCGCGATGCCGGCGATGGTACCGCAGCACAATTCTGGCAAGATTCGCGGCATCGCGGTAACGCTGAGCAAACGCAGCGGCGCCCTGCCGGACATTCCGACTGTCGCCTAAACTGTGCCGGGTTACGAAGCTATCCTGTGGTACGCATTCTGGGGCCCGAAGAACCTGCCGAAGAACATCGTCACCGTACTCAACGCTGAGATCACGAAAGCGATCTCGACGCCGGAAATGAAGGAGCGCATGGCGAAGGAAGGGCTTGAGCCAGTCGGGGGACCGCCCTCGCATTTCGGCGACGTGCTCAAGCGCGACGTGCCCAAGTGGAAGAAAGTCGTGCAGGACGCGAAGATCAAGGCGATCCAGTAGGCCCGGCACGACACAATTCGATATAAAACGCCTGTGCACGCGGTCAACGCCGCCGCGCCGCGCACGTGTTTTAAAGGGGGTGCGGGCAAATCGCGCCGTCATTCTAAAGGATAGGCAAATGTTTAAAGTAAAAGCGGCAGTTATTGCATTGACTCTGGCGTTCGCGGGTGGCGCGCTTGCGCAGAC
>JBDSSV010000329.1:0-3067 GCA_039928535.1 Burkholderiales bacterium | reverse complement strand
GATGAAGGATGAAGGATGAAGGATGACGGATGAAGGCTAAGGTCGACCGGCGGCAATTGAACAGCAGCGTATTTCTCGCATTGCTCTCATGCGTTACGGCGGGGGTTGTGTCCGCACAGGTCGCGCCCACCGCGGGTGAGATTGCTGGCTATACCGGCTTGTTTGCCGCGGCAGCGCGTGGCGACGCGGCAGAGATAAACCGCCTCACTGGGGCAGGCGCGGACGTGAACTCGCGCGAAGCGTACGGCCGCACGCCGGCGCACCTTGCGACTTTCGGCCGGCATCGCGACGCCATCGCGGCGCTGGCGAAGGCCGGCGCCGATCTGAACGCCAAAGAACGCGACCGCTATGATCCCGTGACGATCGCGGCCGTCGCCGCTGACGCAGCGACCTTGCGATTGCTGTTGAAGTTGGGCGCCAGCGCCAGGCAGGTCACGAGCCGCTACGACGGCACGGCTCTGATTGCGGCGGCGCATCTCGGCCATGGCGATGTCGTGAAGTTGTTGCTCGACGCGGGCGCGCCGCTCGATCACGTGAACAATCTCGGCTGGACGGCATTGATCGAAGCCATCGTGCTGGGCGACGGCGGCCCACGCCACATCGAAACGTTGCGCGCGCTCATGCGCGCGGGCGCCAACGTCAACTTGGCCGACCGCAATGGGCAAACACCGCTGCAACTGGCGCGCCAGCGCGGTTACAAGGCGATGGTGGCCATACTCGAGCAGTCCGCCGCGCGGTAGCCGACATGACGCTGGCGCGTGCCTCTCTGATGTTGGCGGTCCTTGCGCTCGCGGCGTGCAGTACTCCGCTATCACTGCCGCAGCGCACGGCCTTGCCGGTCGAGGCGCGGCCGTCGGGCAATTTCGACGAGCGACGGCCGAATTACGTGATCCTGCATTACACGAGCAACGACAGCGCGGAACCCGCGCTGCGCACGCTGCGGGATCCAGCTTCCAAAGTGAGCGCGCATTACCTGATTGCGCGCGACGGCAGGATCTATGCGCTGGTCGATGAGAGAACACGGGCGTGGCATGCAGGTGTCTCGAGTTGGGGCGGCGATCAGGACATTAACTCCGCGTCCATCGGCATCGAGCTCGATAACAGTGGCAAGGAGCCGTTCGCTGCGCCGTTGCTCGAGCGTTTGTTCGCGCTGCTCGCCGATCTCAAGGCGCGGTATTCCATCCCGGCCGCGAATTTTATTGGCCATAGCGATGTGGCTCCGCGACGCAAGGTCGATCCGGGCGTGCAATTTCCGTGGCGCGAACTGGCGGCGCGCGGTTTCGGCTTGTGGTGCGATCCGCCATATCGGGTGCCGCCTGCCGCGGAAGGCGCGACGCTGCTCGCGGCATTCGGTTACGACACGTCTAATGAAGCCGGCGCGATCGGTGCCTTCAAATTGCATTTCGTGCCGGACGGTGATCCGCGCGAACTCACGGATGGCGACCGCGCGCTGCTCGCCTGCCTCATCGACAAGAAGCGCACGCCCGAATGAGCGAACGATGGAAGAAGGCGGGCGTTGAAAGACCCATCCCCACCTCGATCCTCCCCTTGAAAGGGAGGATGAGAATGGCGCATTGCGAATCGCACCAAGGCGTGCGCATCGACAAATGGCTGTGGGCTGCGCGCTTCTTCAAAACCCGCGCGCTCGCGCAGGCTGCGGTGGTCGCGGGCAAAGTGAGATTGCATGATGAGCGCATCAAGCCGTCGAAAGACGTAAAAGCCGGCGATGCGCTCGTGATCCGCGTTGGCGAATTCGAGTGGAGTGTGACGGTGACGGCAGTGGCCGACCGGCGCGGACCGGCGGACGCGGCGCGCAAGCTTTATCGCGAGACTGAAGAGAGCATCGCGCGCCGCGTCGCGCAAATCGCCGACCGCAAGGCAGCAGGCAATTCGGCGGGCGAACGCAAGGGCCGGCCGACCAAACGCGAGCGGCGGCAGATCATCAAGTTTCGGGAGGGCACTTAGTTATACCGCGTATGCGGCTAGCTCACTTTGAGCGCGCCGACAGTAACTTAGCCCAATCCTTGGGCAACTCGATTTTCTTCGCGGTGGGAAAACCGAGAAAGCCGTTGTGGCCAAACACGTAGGCATTGTTGCGCAGCGGGTCGCCGCCGACCGCGATCATGAAATCCTCGGGTTTCCACACGATAGGCACGAGACGCTGCGGATCGTCCGACTCGTAGAAAACTTTCGGGATGCGGCCGTGCGTTACGTCGTCTTTCAAGTCCCATACGCCGCGGATATTCCAGTCGCGCAATTGACGCTGGAAGTCGTGCGCCGTGATGCGCGCGTGCTCGAACAGATAGTTCTGGACGTCGGATTTTTTCCAGCCGGCTTTCGCGATCGTCTCGGCGATGATGGGCGTAATGACCGCGAGCGGCCGCAGCGTGCCGGGTCCGTGGCTCGTCGTGAACGTGATCTGCCAGTTGTTGAATTTCACCAGCGAGTCGGCGAGGTAAGGCAGCATCTCTTCAGGCGTGCTGCCGGTGACGGACGACAGCGAGCCGCCGCCGGTATAGCGCGCGATGGTCACCGTGTTGTCGCCGGCCTCGAAGCCCATGTCGGCGGAGATGGTCGACCAGCCGATGGACTTCAGGACATCTTCGTTCTCCGCCAGCACCACGCGCCACGTATTGCCGAAAGTCGCCTTGTCGGTCTTGTGCAGCAGAAAGCCGGCGACATTCCGCAGGTAAAGGCGCCAGAAACGGCCGACGGAAGTGTTCGGCAGAAAGCCGTCGCGCATTGCGCCCTGCAGGTAATTGAACTCGAGCTCCTTGATGAGCGGTCCGTTCAGAATGATCAGGGTGTCGCCGCCCGGCGTGTTACCGCTGTGCTCGACGCCGTACTTGGGGTCGCTCATCGCTTCGATGAGCGCAATCAGGACCGGCATGTATTCGGGGCGGCAGCCGGCCATCACGCCATTGACCGCAACATTCCAGATCGTCGCCGCGCGTTTGTCCGGCAGCAGCACGCCCAGTACTTCGTCGGGCTTGCGGTCGGTGTAGCGCAGAAATTCGTCAATCGCCTCGCGCGTCGGCGGCACGATCGGCAGGCCGTCCGACAACTC
>JBDSSV010000328.1:0-12276 GCA_039928535.1 Burkholderiales bacterium | reverse complement strand
CGGCCATCGTGCGCGCGCGCGAAATCGTGCAGTCCGGGCGGCTCGGCCGCCTCGCCGAAATTTCACTTGAGCGAGGGTCGGCAAATCCTGCGCGCAAGACGTGGCGGCTCGACAACAGTCAGAGCGGCGTCATCTTCGACGTCGGCGTCCATCTGCTCGATCTCATTCAGTGGGTGAGCGGCCAGCGTTTCGTCGAAGTCAGCGCGTTCAGCCATCCCGATCGCCGCGACGGCAAATCCGACGACACCGTCACAGTGCTGGGGCGGCTCGACGGCGATTGCCATGCGCTGGCGCGCGCGACGCGCGAAGTGGCGAGCGCCGAAAACAACCTGATCATCGAAGGCGCGGATGCGACGCTGTACACGTCGGCGCTGCGTTTCGCGCCGGAGCACATCGTCAGCGTACGCGACAAGAACGGCGTGACGGAGGAGCGGTTTCCGGTGAGCCCGGCCTACGCGCTGGAGGTCAGCGCGTTCGCGGGTGAAGTGCGCGGCGAGCGCAGCCTGCTGCCCGACGGTGAAGACAGCGCCTACACTGTCGCCGTCACGCAGGCCGTATTAAAGTCGATCAACGAGCGGCGCATCGTCACGGTAGACGCAGCCGCCTGACCGGGTTCGCGCGAACTCGCGCGCTCAGGCGCGAATCAGTGCGACGATGTCGTCGATCACGTTGTTCGCGATGGCTTCGAGTTCCTGCGGCGTGCGGTTCTGGATTGGGTGCGGCACCCACGCGACCGCAGCGTCCATGCCGAGCGCGCGCATCTGCGCGGCGGCCGCCGGCTTGAACGCTTCGGTCGCTACCGCGCAGCCGGGAATCCCGCGGCGATCGAGGTTCGACAGGTCGTGCAGACTGCACGACGTGCACGATCCTCAGTCGGCGAGCCCGACGACGACTACACCGCACTGCTCGACGATGGCCTGCACCACCGATTCGGGCGCGGGCTTGGTGTGCGTGCCCTTGGTGAAACGCGCGACGGCGAATTCGCGTTGGGTCAGCAGCCGCTCGATCGTGTCGAGAAACTCGCTGCTGCGTTCCTTCGAAATCGACAGCAGCCCTATCGTCACGTCTTCCAGACGCGCCGGCGGCACGCGCCGCACGCGGCGTTCCGGCGCCATTTCCGCCGTCGGGTCCAGCATGTTGTAGCTCATGTTCCAATCTCCCGCGTTACGGTTTGCACTTCGGTTTTCTTTCTTTGCGCCGGCCAGCCGCCGATCACCGCGGACATGAGTCCGCCGCGTCCGCCGGCGCGCACCACGATGAGGCCGCCCTCGTTGAACTTGTCGACCATGTCGCCGGCGCGCGCGGGATCTATGCCTTCTTCAATGCCGTGCGCGCCTTCGATGAGATCTTTGCCCGGACGGCGCAATGCCGCGCGCAGGCCCGCTTCGATCTCGGGACGCCGCCAGCCGCCGTTATTAAAAATCGCATAGTGATCGGGCGAAACCACGAGTATCGCGTTGGCGTACTCGCAGAGTTTCGGATGACACACGACGGAAAGTCCCAGTGCCAGCGATTTGGCCAGGCCTTCCGGCGTGCGCGATTTGCCGGCGGTAATTCCCTGTACGCCGTCGCCGTGAAACAAGGTGACGGTCGAAATGCCGGGCTTGAAGCCGCGCGCGACGTTGAGAGGAACCCACGTGGGGTCGGATTCGTCCTCGGCGAAGCAGAACGTGTATTTGCCCGGGTTGCCCATCACCGCGCGGTCGATTTCGCCGGGAATGCCGCCGCCGACATTGCGGATAACGAGCTGCAGTGCGCGGCCGATTGTCGCGTTGGCGCGGTTGCCCTGGCCGAGCGCGTTACCGCCGCTGTTCATCCCGATCCTCTTTGCGATGGGCCCGTTGACGATGATGACCGGCCCCGAGAACCAGAGCGTCGCGAGCAGGCCATGCATCGAAAACAGCGGATCGAGCGCGGCTTCGATCACCGCCAGCACGACGGGAAAATATTCCGGGCGGCAGCCGGCCATCACGGCATTCACGGCGGCTTTCTCGACCGTGCATTGCGCAAGGTTTGGTGGAATCAGGCCGATGACTTCGTCCGGCTTACGTGTCGTGCCCGACAACATCATTGCCACGCGCAACGGCGTCGGCGGCACGACCGGGAGCCCATCCGCCCAGCCGCGGTCATAGGCGACTTCGATGGCATCTTCCGGATCGGCCACGTCGATGGCGCGCGAATTCAATTTCAAATCGCCATGCGCGAGCCCGAGGCGTTCGGGCATGCCCGGGTCCTGCGTGCGCGAG
This sequence comes from Burkholderiales bacterium, assembly GCA_039928535.1. Taxonomy (GTDB): domain Bacteria; phylum Pseudomonadota; class Gammaproteobacteria; order Burkholderiales; family SG8-41; genus PALSA-1004. The sequence goes on along the minus strand of JBDSSV010000328.1, from coordinate 10,030 downwards.
CCGCATCCGGGCTGAAACGCCGGCAGGCCGTCGCCAAGCGCAGGCAGTTGCGCAACGCGCTGCCATTCGTTGCGGTCCCAGCCCGCGACGCGCGAAATTTCGCGGCCGCCCTCGAAGCGGATCAGCGTCGGCACCGTTTCAATCTTGAGCTGCCACGAATGCGCAAGCGCGGTATCGTCGGTGGCGCCGCCGAGTGTTTCGGGAAACGCGGGGTCGTCCTGGCTGTAGAGCTCGAGCGACGCGCGCTTGCGTATCTGCGCGAGCACCGGCTCGACCAGCTGGCAGGTTTCGCATTCACGTTTGACGACCGCGACGAGTTCCATGCGCACACTTCGGGTAAATGGAGGTTTTGCATTCTAACGCTGTTCCGGCGCGGCCCGCAGAGGCGCGCCGGGCGCGCAGCCGCGCGTTCGATTGGGCATAATAGGCTGATGAGTTCAGGGAGTATCAATGCCATGACTTCGCCGTGCTCCAGCCACACAGTTTTTGCCAACGCCCCGCGCGTTGCCCGCGTAAAGCGTCAAGCGATCGCTGCACTGCTGTTGACCGCGGTCAGCGCCGGCGCGGTCGCGCAGGTCCTGATATTGACCGGCAGCAACGCAAAATTTACGGTGTTTGTCGACCCGCGTACGGTGCAGAAGAACGGCGGGCTGGTGAACATGACGAGCGTATTCGACTACAAGGATGCGCAGACGGGGCCGGAGGGCAAGAAGTACCTGTCGACGCGGCGTCAATTCGAATACGACTGCAAGCAGCAGCGCATGCGCGCGATTTCAATGTCGTTGCATCCGGATCAATTGGGGAAAGGCGACGCGCTGGTGACGACCAGACTCACTGCGGGCTGGAGCGCCGTGGCGGACGGCAGCGCGGACGAAACACTGTGGAACTACGCCTGCGACAAGAAGGCGGACGGACCGGGTGCGCCCAAGCGCAGGTAATTACGTGTAGAAACCGGCGCCAAGTGAGAGTGCGCGGCTTGATGTAGAATATTTGGGCAGCGCATAATTCAGCTTGGCAAAACCGCCCGTGATCGCGGGCATCGAGACAAAAAAACCGCAACAATCGAGGAGGTCCCGCCGCATGAACGCACCGCTCAGATCAGTCCCCAAAATCGAATGCTCGCCTGAAGAATGGGCCGCCCGCGTAGACCTCGCCGCCGCCTACCGCGTGGTCTCGCAGATGGGCTGGCACCACAGCCTGATTTACAATCACATCTCCATGCGCGTGCCCGGCACCGAATCGCACTTCCTGATCAACCCGTTCGGCCTGCTGTATAACGAGATCACCGCCTCGAACCTCCTGAAAGTCGACCTCGACGGCAACAAGCTGATGCCGTCGCCGCACCCGGTGCTGATGGCGGGCTTCGTCGTGCACCGCTCGATCCACATGGCGCGCGCCGACGCGCATGCCGTGATCCATACCCATTCGAAAGCCGGCGTCGCCGTCTCATGCCAGGAGCAGGGCCTGCTGCCGATCAACCTCGGCGCCATGCATCTCCATGACAAGATCGCTTACTACGATTGCGAAGGCGTCACCAACGAGGCTGAAGAAAGCGCGCACATCGCCAAGGCGCTCGGCAACAAGAACGTGGCGATTCTGCGCAACCACGGCCTGCTGACCTGCGGCCCGACGATGGGACATGCGTTCCACCTGATGCGCCGGCTGGAAATGTCGTGCGAGACACAGGTAATGGCCCAGTCCGGCGGCGCGAAACTGATTTTCCCGCCGATGGACGTGGTCAGGAAAACCAGCAACCAGACCACGCAGCTCGTGCAGAAGAAGGACAAAGACAGCAACGACGGCCCGGCCATCATGTGGGCGGCGGTGCTGCGCTGGATGGAGCAGATCGACCCCGGCTACATGCACTGAGCGTTGACGGTTAAAACCACCATGCGCGGCCCGCGGCGCGGGCTGCGTTTACTGCTTGTCGTGGCTGCCGCATTGCCGTTGCCTGCCATCGCGCAGGCCGCTTCGACAGGCTCAAGACAGGCCACTTCGACAAGCTCTGGACAAGCCTATCCCGACAAGCCGATCCGCCTGCTGATTCCGTCGCCGCCGGGCGGCGGCACCGATCTGCTCGGCCGCATCGTGAAAGACGGCTTTACGGAAAAGTGGGGCCAGCCGGTGGTCGTCGACAATCGCGGCGGCGCAAGCGGACGCGTGGCCGCGACTGCGGCAGCGAAAGCGCCGCCTGACGGCTACACCTTGTTTTTCACTTACGGCGGTGTGCTGACGACGGGGCCGGCAATGTTCGGCAAGTTGCCGTACGACACCGTCGCCGATTTCGCGCCCGTCGCCATGATGGCGCATGTGCCCGGCGTGCTGGTCGCGCATCCTTCGTTCCCGGCGAAGTCGGTAGCGGAACTTATCAAGCTCGCGAAAGCGAAACCGGGAGTGCTCACCGCCGGCGCGTCGAGCATAGGCACGAGCTCGCATCTGAACATGGAGCTCTTCAAGCAGATGGCGGGCATCGACGTGCTGATCGTCACGTATCCGGGCGATGCGCCCGCGCTGGTCTCACTGCTTGGCGGTCAGGTCGGATTCGGTTTTGCCAGCACGCTGGTCGCCACACCGCACCTGCAGGCAGGAAAATTCCGCGCGCTCGCCGTGGCCACCGCACAACGTGTGGCCAATCTGCCCGACGTACCGACCATTGCGGAGAGCGGCCTGCCCGGCTACGAAGGATTGCTGTTCTATCTGCTGGTCGCGCCGGCAAAAACGCCGGCCGCCATCGTCAACCAGTTGCACGATGCCGTCGAACAGATCAAGCAGAAGCCCGCCGTCAGGCAGCTGATGACGTCGCTGGGTGCGATCCCGATCGAGATGACGCCCGCCGAGCTGCGCATGTTCCTGCAGAGTGAACTTGCCAAATGGACGCAGCTAATTCAAGCGCGGGGGATTAGGCCGGAATGAATCACAAAAGTGTTTGTCGCTCCCGCGCAGGTGAGAAACCAGGCAATCGAAAAATGTAACGTGCTCTGTATTTCGGCCTGCGGAGGAATGACGGAAGACACGAGCGACCCGCAATTATTGCTTCGGGCATAAAAAGAAAAAGGAACTACATGGACATCGGAACATTTCTGCTTATGCAATCGCCGTCGGGGCGGCCGTCGCAGGAGGTGTTCGCGCGCGGCATTGAGCAGGCGCAGGCCGCAGAGGAGCTCGGCTATCGCAATGTGTGGCTGGGCGAGCACCATTTTTCCACCTATGGCTACCTCTCCCGGCCATGCCAGTTCGCGACCTACCTAGCGGCGAAAACGACAACCTTGCGCGTGGGCACCGCGGTCATCGTCGTGCCGCTGCACCATCCACTGCTGATAGCCGAGGAAATCGCGATGCTCGATATCCTGTCGGGCGGGCGCGTCGACATCGGGCTCGGGCGCGGCTACCAGCGCTACGAATTCGAGCGTTTCGGATTGAAGCTCGATTCCGGTGGCCAGCGCTGGGACGAGTCGATCGATATCCTGATGAAGTCGTTTGAGGGGATACCGTTCAGCTATGACGGCAAGCTGTTCCCGATTCCGGAAACTTCGGTGTATCCGCAGCCGATGCAAAAGCCGCATCCGCCGATCTGGATCACCGCGCAGAGCGAATATTCGATAGATGCCGCGGTCAAGCGCGGCTTCAACGTGCTGACCGGCGGCTTTGGCGTGCCAATCGAGCGGCTCGCCGAATTCGGCAAGATCTTTGAGCGCGTAGTGGGGGAAGTAAAACCCGCGCAGCCGCCGCGGGTGGGAGTGCAGCGCGCGGTCTATGTAACGAAGGATGCGGCCGACGCGCGAGATGCCGCGGAGCAGGCTCGCTGGAACATGCGAGTCACGCTCAGCCTGCGCAATAATTATGAGAAAGTGGAGAACGGCAAAGCGGTACCGATACCTGCTAAAACAGAGCCGACGCTAGACGAGCTCATCGACCGCTATTTAATCATCGGCACGCCTGACGTCGTCACGCGCCAGATCAAGCGCGTACAGGAACTCGTCGGCATTACGCACTTCAACTGCAGTTTCTGGTTCGGCGACATGGATCAGACGCGCGTGCTGCGCTCGATGGGGCTCTTCGCCAAAGAGGTTATGCCCGCCGTCGAATGAACATTTTCCCGCAGGGGGCTATTCTCACCTTCCCCGTCAAGGGGAAGGCCCTGGATGGGGCTGGGGTTATTCCCGAAATTGTGTTTAGCGATATTTCGTCATCACGCCGCCGTGCTTATTGCAGGTTTTGTGATGGGTGTAGCTGTAGCGGCCGTCGTTGCATTTCGCCACGGCGAGCTTGCGTTTGGTTTTGGCGGCGCCGCTCTTGACGCTGCGCTTGGCCTCGCGACCTTCTTCCTTGATTTCCTCCTTCGCGGTTCTGGCGTCGTTCTTCATGTCTTGCTTCAGGGAGCCGGTGCGAGGAGCCCGGTTGGGATCGTCGTTGGTCTGTGCGCCCGCGCTCAACGGAATTGCTGCGAGTAGCAGGGCAGCGGCCAAAGTCAGTGTCTTGTACATGGAGTTCTCCGGTTAGGGCGGAATAAATTCTTCCAACCAGATTATGGGCCCGCCCGGTCCGCCGCGCTATGGCGCATTGCTGATGCCGGCGTAGGACGCCGCTGACAAAGGTTTCCGTCGCGCAAGGTTAGTTGTAAGCTGGCCACTTGGCGGCGCGCGGCAGGTGTGTTTCGGGGCAAAAGGTAAGCATGACGGCAGCTTCGTTCCAGCGATCGATTGTGACAGTGGCATTACGTTTCGCGGCAAGCGTGCTCGCTGGTACCTGCGCGGCGGAGTCGCTGTCGCCACCCGTCGACTATCCAGTCAGGCCTATCCGCATTGTCGTCGCGTCGTCGCCGGGCACGGCCAGCGACTTTTTCGCGCGCGCGCTCGGCGATGAGTTGAGCGCCGTCTACAAGCAGAGAGTTGTCATCGAAAATCGCGCGGGCGCGGGTGGGCTCATCGGCAACAGCCAGGTATCGCGCGCGAACGGCGACGGCTATACGCTGGGCATGGTCGACGTCACGCGCATCATCACCGAGCTCCTGCACGACCAGCCGCCGTACCGCGCGCTGGCCGACATCGTCGGCGTCTCGCACGTCGCGTCGATTACCAACGTGCTCGCGGTGACGAATGCGGTGCCGGCGCGCACGGCGACGGATTTCGTCACGCAGGCGCGCGCGCGCGTCGGCGAATTCAACTACGCGTCGCTCGGCATCGGCTCAGCGTCGCACCTCGCCGGCGAAGTGTTCACGCGCGCGGTGGGCATCCACGCGACGCACGTGCCATTCAGAAATCTCTACGACTCGATCATCGAAATGGGACTGGGCCGCGTGCATTACGCCATCTTCACGCTGCCCTCGTTGCTCGGACCGTTGCGCGACGGCAGAGTGCGCGCGCTGGCCGTGATGACCCCACAGCGCAGCCCGACACTGCCGGCAGTGCCGGCGATCGCGGAGGCCGGCCTGCCCGAGGCGCAGTTCGACAGCTGGTCGGGCATCGTCGCGCCGAAGGCGACGCCGCGGCGGCTCGTCGAGCAGTTGCACGGCGATATCGTGCGCGGGCTGCGCAAAGTGTCGCTGCGCGAATCGTTCGTGCGCCAGGGCGCGGAATCCACACCCGAAGGCACGCCGGACGGATTCACGCGCCTGATGCGGGAGGAATACGCGCGCTTTCAGACGTTGATACGTGAAGGCGGCATCAAGCCCGAGGCCTATTGAGCGATGGAGAGCGCGATGACCCTGCGGTCGGGCGACGGGCCGACGACGCAGATCGGCTACGTCAACGGTAATCGCCAGAAATGCCACGGCACGTTCGGCGTCTACGGCACCGATCACAATCAATACGCCTACCGCCTCGAGTGTATTGATTGCGGCTACGTGTACGGTGCTAACGGCAGCGACATTGCCGCGCGGCTGTGTCCGCAATGCCAGGGAGGGGTGGACGGCATCCAGTACTGGCTGCCGGATATCAGCCCGAAGGCCTTCAAGCTGACGGACTCGTGAGACGCGATCGATTTGCCGGCAACTACGGAAGCACGCTTACCCGGTGCAGCAACAGGTCACTGCGGCTCCAGCCCGATCGATTTCATCACCCGCGTGGCAGCGGGCGACGCGAGGTACCTGATCAGCTCGCGCGCCGCAGCCGGCTGCTTTGCATTGACGGCGACGGCCGCGGTGAAGTTCGTATAGTTCTGGATCTCGGGCGGCAGCGGGCCCGCGAGTTCCGTGCCCGTCTGGTAGAGGATTTCGCTGATCTGCGTCACGCCGAGCTCGACTTCGCCGGCGGCGACGGCCTCCGCGCCGCGCACGCCGCGGTGCTTCTTGCGCACCTCCTCCGCGATTCCCAGCCGCTGCAACAGGCCTTTGAGATACGTGCCGGTCAGGCCGTCGTCGAGAAAGCCGATTGACTTCGCCGCGAGCAGCGTGCGCTTGAAACCTTCCGCCGTGCTGATATCCGGCTTGGCCGCGCCCTTGCGGATGGCGAGGCCGAGACCCGAGCGCGCGACGACGGCGCGGCTGGCCGCATCGAGCCGGCCCTGCTTGATGAGCTCGCCGATTGCGTCGTCGCCGAGCAGCGTCATATCGAACGCTTCGCCTTTCTCGATGCGCGCCTTCAGCGGATTGGTCGAGCCGAACGTGATGGCGAGCGTGTGGCCGGTGGCTTTTTCGAAGCGCGGCGCGAGGTCTTCCATCACGGTCTTCAAGGCGTTCGAGATCAGCAGCGTGATTTCCGCGGCGTGGGCGGCAGGCGCGACCATCAAGGCCAACGCAGTTATCGCGGCTTTGATGAAATAAATGTTCATGGATTGCTCCCTGAGAATTTTTATAGTACACGCAAGCGCAACTCTACCGTTGCGTACGGGCGCGATGCAATTTATGTCCCAAAATATAAGCCACAAACGCGAAGCCCCGCGATGTTTTCGCAGGGCTTCACAGATTGCCACATCGTGGCGGTGGTTCGTCACGTCGCCGTGACTATGCCGGGCTTACCGGCTTGATGGTCTAGCTGTTGGAAGTTTCATCTATAGAGCGCCTCCATTAGCGTCTGAACTGCATCCTGCAGGGACTGCCTTGGCTTCGATGTCGCGGCGCAGAACACCCTCAAACTTGCGTCGAGGTGGTCGCCACCCGTTCGCTTCAGGCGCACCCGACATAAGGGGCGCGCACAACGGCGAAACATGTCGGCGGCAACCGGAACTACAAGGGTTAGTCTGAGAACCTGTCCCGCACCGGATTACCGAAGCACATTCAGTAAACTCCTTGCGAACGCCGTCGTCAAGCGGTTGCCGTGATGAAATACGCAGATGCTGGAAAATAAAAAGAAAATATTTTTATGTGGAGAATTCTCCTTCGCTTTTTGATGGGTCTCGCGAGGGCGGGATGGGGCTATCAATCCTTAAGCTTTCCCGGGGGCAGCCCGGCGCTTGGCCGCGCAAGAGACCCGGAGAACTAGCTCCGCTATCGCCAAAATGCTACTGCGGCCGCAGTTTGGCGGCGATGACGACCTTGCGCCACCGCTGAATTTCCTCGCGCAGAAACGCCGCGTATTCCTGCGCACTCATCGGCGCGGGATCGAGGCTCAGCGTCGCGTACTGCTCGCGTATTTCCGGCGTCGCCAGCGCTTTCGCAATCGCCGCTTCGAGACGCGCCACGATCGGCGCGGGGGTGCCGGCCGCTGCGAGCAGGCCGTAACGCGTGTCGACCACCACGTCGGGATAACCGATTTCGGCGAACGTCGGTGTATCGGGCAGCGCGCGTGTACGCTTTCCGCTGGCGATCGCCAGCACGCGCACCTTGCCGGCTTTGATCTGCGCGATTGCGCCCGGCGCCGAAATGAACATCGAGTCGACGTGGCCGCCGATGACGTCGATCAGCGCGAGCGCCGCGCCTTTGTAGGGGACGTGAACCATATCGAGGCCCGCGGTCAGCTTGAAGAGCTCCGCGCCGAGATGCAGCGAGCCGCCGGTCCCGGACGACGCATGCGTGAGTTTGCCGGGATTTACTTTGGCGAGTGTCACGAACTCCTTAATACTTTTCGCCGGCACCGTCGGATTCACGACGAAGATGATGTCGCTCGTCGCGAGCGAGCCGACCGGTGTGAAATCGCGCACCGGATCGAACGGCAGCTTCGCGTACGTGCTCGAATTGATCGAGAACGATGACGAGATGACGGCCATCGTATAACCGTCCGGTGGAGATTTCGCCACGAGGTCGCAGCCTATGATGCCGTTGGCGCCTGCGCGATAGTCGATGACGAAAGGCTGGCCGAGAAATTCGTACAGCTTTTGCGCGACCGGCCGCACCGCGAGATCGTTCGGCCCACCCGGCGCGAACGGCACCACGATGCGCACCGCTTTCGCCGGATATTCCTGCGCGGACGCGACCTGCGTTACCAGCGGCAGCAGCGCTAGGCACGCGGCGTAGATGCGGTAGCGTAGCTTGCTTTCCGTCATGGCTTCTCCTGACGTTTGTCGCATCATGCTGGTCCGACGAAGCCAATGTACGCGCCGCAAGCGACATCGGGTGTCGCCAGCATTGCGTTCTCGCCGTTGGCACGCACGCCGCGCGCGAGCGGCGGCACGCCGTGCTCCAGCGCCCACTTCGCCGCGGCGTCCATACTCGTCGTGCGGTACAGCGCCTGAAAAGGTCCGGGGCCACGGCGGTCGAGCGCGTCCTGTGCCGGGCCCGCAGCGTAGGGCTGCGCGATGCCGAGACCGGTCGGGCCCAGCTCGAACACCGCCATGTCCGACATGATCACGGTACCTTTATGCAGCGCCGGCTGCGGCATGCTGAGCACCTTCGCATAAATCGCCGCGTCGGCCTCCGCATTGCGCGTGACGATGTACGCGCGCTCGAGTTTGTAGACGCCGTTCGCGTGCTTGCCGGCATCCGGCACCTGTTTACGGCGCACCTCGATCGGCGTGAGCTGCTGGATGAAGACCAGCGGCAGCGCGTTCTGCGCACCCAGCGTCGCGATACGCCAGCGCAGCTCGAGCCCGTCCGGCGTGCGGCGGCCGCCGTCGATCGGGTCCGACACGTCAACGCCGCGGCCGCGCATCCCCGCGATTTCCGCGACGAGGTCGTCGGTCTGCAGCACGACGTAGCGGATGCCGCCGCCGGCCGCAATGAATTCGTTGAGCGTCGAATTTTTGCTGCCAGGTTTCATCGACGCCGCTTTGTGCTCGGCTTGATCGCGCACCGCGAGCAGCTCGAGGTAGTCGTCCTGGTTGAAGCCGATTGCGTTGTGCGTGCCTTTGCCCGTGTGCGCGCCGCCGGCACCGATGCTGAAGCCGAGCTTCCTGAATTGCGCGACGCCCGCGTCGAGATCGGGCACGCAGATCGTCACATGGTCGATGCGGGTGAACATGGGGCACTCCTCCAGCGAATATTATTTTTGAGCCCGGATTATAGCGCCGCGCGCATGGCGGCCGCCGTAGTCATGCCGCACGTTGCGGCTCATAATGTGGCCTTCGCTTTGCTGAGTGCGCGCGAGACGCGCGCAGATATCCGGGAGAAAATACGATGAAGCTTGAATTCCACGATCCATCCGGCACGCTCGACACCGCGACGCCGCATGCGCCGCGCCTGGAGTCGCTCGCCGGCAAGCGCATCGGCATGCTCTCCAACGGGCAGTGGCAGGCTTACCGTATGCTGCCCATGCTGAAGACCATGCTCGAAGCGGATTTTGTCGATATCGAAGTGCTGTCCGAAGACAACTATCCGCAGGGCAACAACGTCATCGGCACCGAGGTGGTCGCGCGCCAGGTCAAAGACAGCGGGGTCGACGCGGTCATCATCGGCAACGCGGCCTGAGGGGCCTGCTCCACAGCGTGCGGCCGTGCAGCCGCCAGATTGGAAGCCCTCGGCATCCCCACCGTTACGCTGACGCGCAACGAGTTCGTCGGCGTCGTCAACAACGCGGTGTCCGGCATCGGGCTCGCGCCGGATACAGCTATGGTGACATTTCCCGTCGCGTCGTTTCTGCCCGACGCGAACCTCGCTTCGCTTGAAGAACGCAAGCGCGAGTTCTACGATGCGCTGATGCATTGGGAGCCGAAGAAAATT
>JBDSSV010000327.1:0-5170 GCA_039928535.1 Burkholderiales bacterium | reverse complement strand
TTTTAGCAAACTGCTATTGCAATACACCCATACTTTAATCAGGCAAATAGCACGGACCGCAGTGTGCAATCGGTACCACACGATTGAGGAGCAATCGTGCCGCTGGATGCTCTTGATGCTGGATCGCTTGCCGAGCGACCAGTTGAGTCTCACGCATGAATCGCTGTCCCGCATCTTAGGCGTGCGGCGCGAGGGGGTAACGGCCGCCGCGGGAAAATTGCAAAAAGCTGGCGTGATCCGGTATCGCCGCCGCCATATAACAGTCCTGAATTCTCTCGAGCTGAAGAAGCGAGCGTGCGAATGCTACGCCCTCGGCAACCAGGAAACCCAGGGTCAGAGCTGCTTGGTTTTGCCAGCACGTGGCGCGGGCGTGTTGAACGTCGCGAAATAGTTGCCCGTGCGACTCGGATAAAGGTGCGAACGTTGGTAAAACTTTTCGACGCTGTGCGCGAGTAAGTGATTTGGATCCTGCGGGCGCTCAAAACCCGCATTTCCCGCTGGCCGCCTTTCGACATCGCCGCTTAGCACGCGTTCGTGCGGTGCGAACCATTACTCGGCCCATGCCGCTGCCGGTGTGGCGCCGAATTCGTTTAAGCGGATCGTGCCGCCTTGCCCGTTCGGCGCCGGGGGTCATCTGAATATTTTCAGCTTCGTGCAGATGCTCGAGCACCGCAGTTACGAATGCCGTGTCATAGTCAACAGCGGCGCGTGGTTCGGCCCTGCCGGGGAGATAAAGAGAAAATTCTGCGCCATGTTTTTACCGATCCAGGCGCCCGTTTACACCGGACTGGAGAACGCGCTACCGGCGTTTTACACGGGGGCCACCGGCTGGTAAAGACAGGCGGTGCACATCGCAGGCGCGTATGCGCCATGGGGTGCTGAGAGTCGCGGGGAAATGATAAACTAGCTCTGTTTTCCTCTAGTTCTGTCTACTTTGTGTCTACTTTTACGTTTTTCTCGCCTGACACAGAATCCATATTTAGCTATGAATAGGGTCGTTAGCTCAGTCGGTTAGAGCAGGGGACTCATAATCCCTTGGTCGTTGGTTCGAGTCCAACACGACCCACCAAATTGCGCACTGCCGCGCGAGTGCGGCGAGGAGAACGGCGTGGCTGGCAGCACAGCGGATGTCATAGTCGCAGGTTGCGGCATAGGCGGAATGGCAGCGGCGGTCGCCGCGCTGCAGGCAGGCGCGAGCGTGACCGTCCTCGAGCGCGCGCCGCACGAGGAACGCGGCGGGCAGACCCGCTATACCGAGGCCTACTTCCGGATGAAGAGCGACCACGCAGTCACCGACGACTTTGAATCCCATCTCGCGGAGAACGCGAGCGGCTATCTCGATCCGTCGCTCGTGCATGAGACGGCGAGACCGCGCGCGAGCTGGCCTGCCGTCGTCAAGTCGCTGAGCTTCAACGATCCTGAATTGATTTCAACGTTCGCAGACAGCGCGGGGCCGACCGTCCAGTGGATGAAGCAGTTCGGGTTGCGCTTTGACTTCCTCCCGACGCAGTTCCTGACGAAATCGCAGCCGCGGCTCCTCCCGGTAGGCGGCGGTCTGGCCTTGATCGAGGCGCTTGGCGCGGCGGCCGAGAAAATGGGTGCGAAATTCGAATATGAGACGGCGGCGAGCGCGTTGATCCAGAACGGTGACGGGGCCGTCGTCGGCGTGCGCGCGAACGGCAAAGGCGGACGTACGCGCGAATTCAAAGGCAAAGCGGTGGTACTTGCGTGCGGCGGCTTTGAAGGCAATGCGGAAATGCTCACGCGCTACCTCGGGCCGCGCTCGATATATCTGCGGCCGGTGTGCCGCGGCGGCTATTACAACAAAGGCGAAGGCATCTGCATGGCGCTGGACATTGGCGCCGCGCCGTGCGGCGACTTCGGCAGCTATCACGCCGAGCCCGTCGACCCGCGCTCGGGCATCGCCGAGCCGTCGGTGTTCATTTTCTGCTACGGCATACTGGTCAACCGCGAAGGCCGGCGCTTTACGGACGAGGCGCCGGCCACCGTCGACGCGTGCTACGAAAAGGTGACGCGCCAGATATTCAACCAGACCGACGGCCTCGCGTACGTAGTGCTCGATGCGCGGCACATGGACGTGCCCAACTATAAGCTCGGCCTGCGCACCGACCAGCCGCCGATCGCAGCGAACAGCATTCGCGAGCTGGCGGCGAAAATCGATGTGCCGGCGGCGGCGCTGGAAGAAACGGTCGCGGGTTACAACAGCGCGTGCCGCGGCGGAGAATTCAAGCCGCTCGCGCTCGACGGGCTGGCGACCAGCAGCCTCGCGCCCGCCAAGTCGAATTGGGCGCATCCGCTCGACCGCGCGCCGTTTCATGCCTATCCGATCATCTCGTCGAACGTGTTCACGTTCGGCGGGTTGAAGATCGACAGCCGCGCGCGCGTTCTGAACAAAGAGGGCGATGCAATTCCCGGCCTTTACGCGGCGGGCGAAATCATCGGGTCTTACTATCGCAATTACACGGGCGCGACTTCGGTGCTGAAAGGCGCGGTATTCGGGCGCCTCGCCGGCACGGATGCCGCGGCGATCAATCAGGAGAATTGAAAATGAAGCTGTTCAGGAGTTCCGCATCTGCATTGGCTTGCCTGCTCGTCTGCGTGTCTGCCGCCGCGCAAAATTATCCGTCGAAGCAGATCCGCTTCGTGGTCGGTTTTCCAGCCGGCGGTGCTACCGACGTGGTGGCGCGCGCGATCAGCCAGCCTTTGTCCGAGGCATTGGGTCAGCCCGTAGTAGTAGACAACCGCGCCGGCGCCGCCAGCAACATCGCCGCCGAAATCGTGGCGACCGCGCCTAAAGACGGCCATACGATATTCATGGGCACGGTCTCGACGGCGATCAATCCCGGTCTCTACAAGAAGCTTGCCTACAACGCGCTGAAGGATTTCACGGCAGTGACGCAGGTCACCGACACGCCATTCATGTTCGTCACCCATCCGTCGTTGCCGGTCAGGAACGTGAAGGAATTCATCGCGCTCGCGAAAGCGCGGCCCGGGCAGCTTAACTACGGCTCGGCCGGCAATGGCTCGGGCGGGCATCTGTTTACGGCGATGTTCGGCAGCATGGCGCACATCAATCTCGTCCACGTGCCGTACCGCGGCGCTTCGTTCGCGACGACCTCGGTGCTGTCCGGCGAGACGATATTCATGTTCGACAATATCGTGACGACGCTACCGCTCGCGCGCGCGGGCAAGCTGCGCGCGCTCGCCGTGACCACGCTCAAGCGCTCCCGCGTCGCGGAAGATATTCCGACCATCGCGGAATCGGGGGTGTTCCGCTACGACGCGAATGCATGGTTCGGCGTGTTCGCGCCGGCCGGCACGCCAGACGCAGTGATCGCGCGTGTGCATACCGAAATCAGCCGCATCGTCAAAGTGCCGGCAATCCGCGACCGCTTTTTAGCGCTCGGCGCGGAACCCGTCGGCAGTACGCCGGAGCAGTTTGCCGCGTTCTACCGCGCCGAAGTCCTGAAATGGGACAAGGTGGTGAGAGAGTCCGGCGCGCAAATCGACTGAGCGGCACAGGACAGCCTCCAATGAGCATGAGAATCTGGCATCAAAGTTTCACCGTGTTGAGCCAGCTGCCTCCGTACGCGGCGGCGCTGCAGGCCCATTTCCGCAAGGTGGCGCGCCCCGACACCGAAGTAGTCATGCACGGCATGCACGAGCAGACCTACAAGACGAATTATCCGGGCAACGATATCCGCTACGCCTACCTGCAGTACCTGCATGGCCAGCAATTCGTCATGGGCGGCATCGCGGCCGAAGAACAGGGTTTCGATGCTTACGACATCATGACGATACCGGAGCCGGCGCTGCGTGAAACGCGCAGCATCGTCGACATACCGGTCGTCGCCTACGGCGAAAGCTCCTATCTCGCTTCCACCATGATCGGCCAGAAAGTCGGCGTGCTGCTTTTCATCACCGAAATGGCGCCGGTGATCCGCGAGAATGCCGAGCGCGTGATTCCCGCCCACCGCTTTGCCGGCGTGCGGCCGGTCGGCTTCACGTTCAACGACGTGCTGCAGGCATTCGACAATCCGGCGCCGCTGCTCGAGAAGTTCCACGATTCCGCGCGCGCATTGATCCGCGACGGCGCCGACGTGATCGTCCCCGGCGAGGCGCCGCTGTGCGTGCTGCTCGCGAAGAATGGCGTGAACCGGGTCGACGACGTGCCGATCATGGACGCGCTCGGCGCGACCATCAAGATGGCCGAGGCCATGGTCGATCTCAAACGCAGCTCGGGACTCGCACCGTCGCGGCGCGGCTACTATATGGAAAAGCCGCCGCGCGAGCGCGTGAAGGAACTGCTCGATCTATACGGCATCTCGCGGCTCGCGCCGGACAAATGGTAGTCGCCATATCAATGACACTCGCGGGCAGAACAGCGCTCATTACCGGCGCGGGCGGCGGCATCGGCAGCGCGGTTGCGCGCGCATTCGCGGAGGCCGGCGCCGATGTGACCCTCGCCGACCTGAAGCCGGTACCGACGATCGCGAACGAATTGCGCGCGGTGGGGCGGCGCGTGCAGAAATACGGGCGCATCGTCAGCCTCGGCTCCATGCTCGGCAAGAACAGCGGCAATGCACGGCCGTGGCTCGATCGCTCGGCGCACGCCTGTTTCTCGCCGACGAATAATCGGGCTTCTTCACGGCGGAAATACTCGACGTGAACGGCGGCATGTGGGGCGATTGATGCAAACGCGCAGCGCCGATCTCTGGCGGCGCAAAGATAACCTGAGGGGAATGATGAAGATGTCCGGTCGAAAAATGTCAGCGTTGTGCTTCATGCTGCCCGCAATGGCGATGACGACTTGCGTCTGCGCGCAGACGTATCCAGCCAAGCCGGTCCGGCTGATCGTGCCTTTCGCGCCTGGCGGCGGCACCGACCTCATCGCTCGCACGTTGAGCGCGCGGCTGACCGAAGCGCTGGGCCAGTCGGTGGTGGTCGACAATCGCGCTGGCGCGGGCGGCGTCATCGGCGCCGATCTCGTCGCCAAGGCGCTGCCGGATGGCTACACGCTGGTCATGGGGACGCCGGGGCCGCTCACGATCAATCCGGCGCTGCTCGCGAAGATGCCTTACACGCTCGCCGATTTCGCGCCCATCGCGTTGACCACCATCAGCCCGTTCATGCTGGTCGTGCATCCGGC
>JBDSSV010000326.1:0-5129 GCA_039928535.1 Burkholderiales bacterium | reverse complement strand
CTGATCACCGCCAACCGAGTGCTGCCAACTGCCAACTCACATCTGCCAACTTGCTCGCTGCCAATTGCCAACTGAGATCTGCCAACTATCTTTAGTAGTCCAGCGGCAAAGGCACGCGGCGCCCATCGCGCGCGGAAAGATAAGTGGCGATCAGCAGCTCGAGCGACTTCAGGCCTTCGCGGCCGTCGGTTTCGGGTTGCGCCTCGCCGCGCATGACGTTGATCACGTTGTCGTAGTAAAGCGGATGGCCGAAGCCGTATACCGACGTGGTCTGATAGCTCGCGTCTTTGACCTTGGCGTCGTCCGCATCGGGTTCGGCGAATTCCCAGTGCTGGATCTCGTTCACCGCGACGCCGCCGACGCGGACCGTGCCTTTTTCGCCAATGATGGTGATGGAGCCTTCCAGATTTTTCGGATACGTCAGCATGGTAACGTTCATCGAGCCCAGCGCGCCGCCGCGCCAGCGCACGCTGACGACGCCGGTATCTTCGACTTCGATGTCGCGCGCGAGCGTCGCGGTGTAGGCCTGCACGCTCTCGACCGGGCCGATCAGCCAGTCGAGCAGGTCCACATAATGGCTGGCCTGGTTCATGAACGCGCCGCCGTCGAATTCCCAGGTGCCGCGCCACGGCGCGCTCTCGTAGTACGACTGCGGGCGCGTCCAGAACACGTTGATGTTGACCATGAATATGCGGCCGAAGCGGTTCTTGTCGACGGCCTGCTTAAGCAGTTGCAGCGTCGGGTTGCGGCGGTTCTGCTTGACGACGAACAGGCGCACGCCCGCCGCGTCGCACGCACTGACCATCTGCTTCGCGTCCTGCCAGCGCGTCGCCATGGGTTTTTCCGTCATGACATTGCGGCCGGCTTCGGCGACCTGGATCGCCTGTTCGGGGTGCAGGCCGCTCGGCGTCGTCAGCACCACGATATCGGCGTTCGTGTCCTTGAGCATGCCATGCAGCGATGCATACGGTTTCGCCCCGGACGCCTTGGTCGTGGCCTCGAGGGCTTGCGCGTCGATGTCGCACACGGCGACCAGTTCGGCGCGCTTTGCATGTTGCACCAGCGCGTCCACATGGTTTTTCGATATGCGGCCGCAGCCGACGAGCGCAAAGCGAATTTTGCGATCGGTGATCGGCGCGGGATAGGTAATCATCTGATCAGGCCTTGACTAGGTTGGCGGACGGGTCGGCATAAACGCCGCGCGTATCGATGATGAGTCGCGCATGCTGCTTGATGAGCTCGTAGTCGAACGCGTCATGATTGGTCGCGAGCAGCACGAAGTCATAAGCGGCCAGGGTCTCCGCCGTCAACGTCACGCTCTTCAGATCGATTTTATGTTTGCGCATAGTGGGGAACACCGGGACATGCGGATCGGAATAGTTGACCTTTGCGCCCTTGGCCTTGAGCATTTCCAGCAGCTCAACGGCGGGCGACTCCCGCATGTCGTCGACGTTTTTCTTGTACGCGATGCCGAGGATGAGTACGCGGCTGCCGTTGATCGACATGCGACGTGCGTTCAGCGCATCGGTGATTTTGCCGATGACCCATTCCGGCATTGCGCTGTTGATTTCGCCGGCGAGTTCTATAAAGCGCGTGTGCAGGCCATATTCGCGCGCCTTCCACGTCAGGTAAAACGGATCGATGGGGATGCAGTGTCCGCCGAGTCCGGGGCCGGGGTAATAGGGGACGAAGCCGAACGGCTTGGTCGCCGCTGCGCGGATCACTTCGTGGATGTCGATGCCCATCTTGTCCGCGATGATTTTCATTTCGTTGACGAGGCCGATGTTCACAGAGCGGTGGATGTTTTCGAGCAGCTTGGTCATTTCCGCCGCGCGCGTCGAGCTCACAGGCACCACCTTGTCGATGGCCTTCTCGTACAGGGCGATGCCGGCTTCCAGGCAGGCGGGTGTTGTGCCGCCGCAAACCTTCGGGATCGTTTTGGTGCCGAAGTTGGCATTGCCCGGATCTTCGCGCTCGGGCGAAAACACGAGAAAGACATCGCTGCCGACTTTCAGTCCGCGCGCTTCGATGCGCGGCTTCAATTCTTCATCGGTCGTGCCCGGATAGGTGGTGCTCTCAAGCGAGATAATTTGTCCCTTGCGCAAGTGCGGCACAATGGCATCCACGGTATTGATGACGAAGCTCAGGTCCGGCTCCCGATAACGGTTGAGCGGGGTCGGCACGCAAATGATGATGGCATCGCATTCGGTGCAATGCGCGAAATCTGTGGTTGCGGTAAAACCGCGCTTTTTCGCGGTCGCGATGGACGCCGGCGTGACATGTTCGATATAGCTCTCACCGTTATTCAGGCGGTCGACTTTCAATTTATCGATGTCGATCCCGATCACGCGATAACCGACCTCGTTGAAACGCAGCATCAGCGGCAGGCCGACATAGCCCATGCCGACGATGCCGATGACGGCAGAGCGGTCGCGCAGCTTCCTGATAAGGTCGGCGGTCTGCATGTCAGAGGCGTGTCACTTCGTGTTGCAGATCGGCAATCTCGTGCTGCAGGATTTCGTATTCGCTCATCTTGCGCTGCAGGAATCGCATCGTGGCATGTGACTTCTCGGTTATGCCCCGGCTGGTCAGCAGGTACATGTAGGCCTTCTTGTGGCGGCTGTTCTTGAAGTTGTTGGCCTTGATGAGTCCTTTCTCGATCAGCGACTGCAGGCAGTAATTGGCCTTGCCGACGCTGATGCCGAGCTCGCGCGCGAGATCCCGCTGGCTGATACGCGGGTCGGCCTCAAGTTTTTTCAGTATTTTGTAGCGATATTCGTCGGATAGCATGGCGCAGAGCGTCTGTTCAACCATTGAACGGACGCCATTAGACCGCGAAAGCACTGGCATGACAACCCCGCCATACGATCACTTACATAGGGAAGCTCTGATTTAGTCCTTTATTGTTGCCGTGCGCGAACGTGTATTCAGGGTTACCGCCGAGCGTCGCCAGGGTTTAGAGGTTGCCGGCGTATGTCGGGCTACTGAGGCTGAGCACGGCGGACTTTTCAAGCGCGAGCCAATCGTTGATGAAGTTGGAACCGATAAAGCCGGCGCCCGTCGGTGGGGAGTATCAAAATGATTAGTCGCGTTGAAAGATGGCGGCTATTTATGCGGATTGGTTATTTCATGTAGTGAGGACGCTGCGCATTCGGCGATTGGGAATTTCACCGTCACGGCCGTTCCACCACGCCCAATTCAGCGCCTTCCGCATGTCACGAACCGGCCTCGCGTAAGGCTCGTGAAAGGTTGTTGCCGCTAAATGCCATTAAAAGCGATTAATCATCATGTTAAGCCATTTGAGCTGGGCATGAAAACGAAGCCTGAAAACCGTGATATTTGTCGCGTGCGCGATGCCGAAATGGCGGCATACTGGCGTGCTGTAAAATCGGAAATTACGGGGCTGAAGGGGATTTTTTTTGCAGAGTGAGAACCAAGTGCCGAACTGCGGATTTGCGGCTGTGATCGCGCGCGCGCGCGCAGAGGAGCCGCGCTAGCCATGCCGTCGCAAAGCGACCTTTACAGCCTGCTCTCAGGCTATCGCTGGGGCTCGTCCGGAGGTGTCAATCTCACGTACAGTTTTCCGACGAGTGCATACGGAACCAATTCCGAACCGCAGACATTTTCTGCGTTGAATGCAACTCAGCAGACCGCCGCCGTGTCCGCGCTGCAGGCATGGTCAAACGTTGCAAACATAATCCTTACGCCGTCCGCCAACGGCGATATCCGGTTCGGCTTCACCATCATGGCGTCGTCGGGCGGGTCGACCACGCTGGCGTACGCCTACTACCCGACGGGCGGGGCGGCGGCGGGCGACGTCTGGCTAAACGGAAATTTGAAGGGCTCCTTCTTCGCCAGTTTTGCGTCCGGCGCGAAATCATTTGCCACGCTGCTTCATGAACTCGGCCACGCATTTGGACTCAAACATCCGTTTGATGATTCGCCAACGCTGCCCGCCAGCCTGCAAACCAGCAAATACACAGTCATGGCGTACGGCGATCTGCCCGGCGCTTTTGATGCAAATACCGGCAGCTTCACCGGACAACAGGCGAATTTCCTGCCGACCACCCCGATGTTGCTCGACATCGCCGCGATTCAGAACATTTACGGCGCCAACACGTCGTATCACGCGGGCAATGACGTTTACGTCTTCAATCAGGGGCAAACGTATTACCAGACGATCTGGGATGCGGGCGGCAACGACACGATACAGTGGAACGGGACCAGCGGCGTCAAAATCGATCTGCAGGCGGGAAACTTCAGCCAGCTTGGAAACCCGATCACATTCACCGGCGGCGCCGCGCCTCAACTCGACACGGTGGCGATTGCGTATGGAGTCACCATTGAAAACGCGATCGGCGGCAGCGGCAATGACACGCTGATCGGCAACTACGCCGACAACGTTCTCACCGGCGGCGCCGGCGACGATACTCTCGACGGCGGCGCGGGGAATGACACGCTTATAGGCGGCAGCGGCAACGACATCTATTTCTTCGGCTTCGGCTATGGGCAGGATACGGTCCAGGAATTCGACAGCCTTCCGGGAAATATCGATGCGGTGATGTTTGGCGCGGGCATTTTGCCGTCAACCGTGCGCGTGCAGATCCAGGGCAACGATCTCATCTTTGTCCTCGTGGGCCGGTCGGATAGGTTGATAGTCAGTAATTTCGAAGTCGGCAGCAGCTATCAGATCGAGCGGGCGCAATTCGCGGACTCGACCTTCTGGACCGCCGCGATATTCACCAATCAGGTGAACCATTTACCAATAATCAATGCACCTGATCGAACGGTTACGCAGAACCAATGGTATCTGGCCGCGACTTTTTTTAGCGTGACCGATGCCGATAGCGATTCGATAACGCAGTATCAATTTATCGACAATACGACGACGGCTGGCAGCGGCTATATCTGGACGAATGGTTCAATACCTGCAGCGGGCACGACGCTGACCGTGAATTCGGCAGACCTGGCGAATACCTGGATACGCGGCGGCGCTAATGTGGGGACGGACAATTGGCAGGTGCGCGCATATGACGGCGTAGATTGGAGCAACTGGGCAAGTTTCAATCTGAGGACAAAGCGCGCGCCGGTTATAAGCGCGGCGGACGCCTCGGCACGCCCCAATCAGA
>JBDSSV010000325.1:0-3596 GCA_039928535.1 Burkholderiales bacterium | reverse complement strand
GCCGCGCCAGCCGCAGGCATAATCGCGGTGCGCACATTCCCGGCGGCCACTGCAATACCCTGCGTAGCCTGTGTGAGCGCAGGAGCCGATTGAGCGCGGATGATGCCGGGCGAGTACTTGGGTGTGATCGCCAGCTTCTCAACGCCTGCCATCCAGTCGGATGGCGCCGCGCGGGAGATAGACGGCGCTGAAACAATGGCGACGACAGATGGCGCCACCACCGCGCGCGTTGGCGTTGCCGGAGTACTGTTTTCTCTGAGCAGCGCGCCCGCCGCGTAGTTCGCTTCGGCAGGGGCGTCCAGGAGTGCCCATGCGCAAGCGAGCAATGCCACGATTGCAAATACCAGGACTCCCGGGTTTTGCACGCGTTTCGTCACGCTGACGAGCGCAAGTGAATCGGTCAACATGCGCCCGGCCGTTCGTCGCGGCTCGTCGCGCCGACTTGATATACGGCAACACGGACCTGAAGGTCGCTGCAGATACCGCAAAGAAAATCACCACCCATGAAACTCTTTCTGCGCCGGAGGAATCGAAAGGACAGCTGTGTAACCGCCTTGACCATGATCGCCGGCAGACGGTGAAAAGTGCGTTGCGCCGCCTGTTGCGAATTAGCCGCGATACTAAAAACGTGCGCGACTTGCCGCAAGGAGGCATACGGACTAAGGCATGCACCTACACCGCTCTGTACGCTTGCGTACAGATAACTCGTGATAGATGCGTAGAATCTACGGTGTCAATTCCGTTGTCGATGGTGGCGGGCCGGCGGCCCGCAATGTTTGGTCGACAACGCCGCAATTCGACTCCGGCTTCCCCCGCTCGTTGAAATTTTTACATTCAGCGTAGTCGGCAAATAAACAAATATTCACACGGGCGTTGTTTGTCAGTTCGACGTCGAATGAGCTGGTTTCCGCGTGCGTCGCGGCCAAACCAGAGAATCCTGGAGAACGCCTGTCGTGCGCACGGTCTTGATTTACGTGTTGATGCTTTGCGCCGCCCTGCCAGCTGCCGCGCAGCGTCCCATCACGACACCTCCCGAAATTCTCGACACTCTCTCGAGCAGTGCCCGTGAGCCGTTGACGCCCGACATGCGGGAGATGGCCGGAGTGCTTGCTCGCGCGCCCGGCAATCTCGTGGCCGCGATCCGGCTCAGCCAGTTGTACTATCGATTTGCCACGCAGGAAGGCGACCTGCGTTTCATCGGCTATGCGCGCCGCGTGCTCGACCCATGGTGGAACGCGCCTGACGCAGCGAAGGAACTGCTGCTCATGCGCGCCAACCTGCGCCAGTACGTGCATGCGTTTGAGGCCGCCCTGGCCGATCTCAATGAAGCACTGAGAAACGATCCCGACAGTGTCGAAGCGCTTGCGCTGCGCACCAACATTCATACGGTGCGGGCGGACTACGCGCTCGCGCGGGCGGATTGCGCAACCATGCATAACTTCGTCAACCGGCTGATGGGCACTGCGTGCCTGTTGTCGATCGACGGGCTGACCGGACGCGCGCAACGCAGTTACGATCAACTGCTGGTGACTCTGCTGCGCGCCAGAAATGCGAGTCCCGCAGAACGGGCCTGGGTGCTGACGCGGCTGGCTGAAATCGCGGAGCGCCTCGATAACGCGGCGGCCGCCGAGCGGCACTACCGCAGCGCGCTGGCCGTCAATCCGCGCGACCAGTACGTGCTTGCCGCATTGGCCGATTTTCTGCTCGATCAGAATCGCCCGCGCGAGGTGATCGCTCTGTTGCGCGAGCGCACTGCGTCCGAGCATCTGCTGCTGCGGCTGGTCCTCGCCGAAAACGCCGTCGGTGCGCCGGAATTCAAAGCCCACAGCGCGGTCGTCGGGGCGGCGTTCGACGCAGCGCGGCGCGGCGGCTATGCGGTGCATGAAGGCGATGAGTCGCGCTTTGCGCTTCACGTCCTGAACGATCCGACAAGGGCGCTGCAGCTTGCATTGGCCAACTGGCAACTGCAGCGCGAAAGCCGCGACGCGCGGGCGGTCCTCGAAGCGGCTATTGCCGGCGGCAACCCCGCGGCCGCGCAGCCCGTCATGGACTGGATGCAGCGCAACGACATTTTCAGCGTGCAATTGTCACGCCTCGCGGGTGACCTGCGGATTGGCTCGGCGGGCGCGGCGCAAATCACCGGCTCGGCAGCGGATCTCGCCGCCAGGACGGGAGCCCGATGACAAGAATAGCGGCAAGCGCGGCGCTGGCGGTAGCGGTCTTTTTCTTTGTCGGTGCCGTCCGCGCGGATATCTATGTTTCAGATGCAGACGAACTCGCGCCGCGCTATGCGAATCGCGCCCTCGATGACTCCTTCCGGCTGCTCGTGCGCGACCCGATCCCCGTTTCACCGGTGGCGACACGTGCGTCCGCGCTTCATTCCCGGGTTCATGCGGCCATGCTCAAACGACGCCACGCCATCGATCCCGTGATCAATCGAATCGCGCTTCAGCATGCGGTCGACGCCTCATTGATACGCGCGGTGGTGGAGGTGGAATCCCGTTTCAACACCCGTGCCGTATCGCCAAGAGGCGCCGTCGGGCCCATGCAATTGATGCCGGGGACGGCCAGGCAATACGGCGTGACAGACCGTTTCAGCACAGTGCGCAACCTCGAGGCCGGCGCGGCCTACCTGCGGGATTTACTCAACCAGTTCGGGGGCAACACCGCCCTCGCACTGGCCGCCTATAACGCTGGCCCCGGCGCGGTCGTGCGACATCGCAACGCGGTCCCACCTTATCGGGAGACGATGCTCTATGTACCGCAAGTGCTCGCCGCTTACGCGCGCTACCGCGACGAAGTCGAGGAGCCGGCACGATGAACGCGCGCGCACGCGGCTTCACGCTGCTCGAGTTGCTCGTCGTGATGGTGATCATCGGCTTGCTCGCGTCCTACGTGGGGCCGCGCTACTTTGCCCAGTTGGGAAAATCCGAGACGACCACCGCCCGCGCGCAAATGCAGGCATTTTCCCGCGCGCTCGATCACTACCGGCTCGACGTCGGCGCCTATCCGAACATGGAGCAAGGGCTGGGCGCGCTAATGACGCGCCCCGGTAGCGAGGCAAAATGGAACGGCCCCTACCTCCAAAGTGCGGTGCCGCCCGATCCCTGGGGTAAGCCCTACCTTTATCGAGCGCCGGCGGAGAAAAGCGATTACGAGATTATTTCCTACGGCAAAGACGGCGCGCCCGGCGGCAGCGGCAACAATTCCGACATTCAGGTTCCCTGAAAGGGCGGCGCCATGCAATTTGAAGTCAGGGCCTTGCGCGACAACAGCGTCACTTCGGTACTTGTCGATGCCCTCAGCGTCGCCGACGCGCTGGCGCAGGTTGCCGCCCAGTCGTTGCTGCCGCTATCGGCGCGCGCCACCGGCGCGCTTGCCAGCCGGCGCCTGGCCTCATCCGGCGCGCGTCTGTCGCTGACCTTGTTTAGTCAGGAACTGCTCGCGCTGCTCGAGGGCGGGCTGACCATCGTGGAGGCCATTGACGTCCTGCACGAAAAAGAGTCGCGCCCGACGGTCAAGGGGCTGTACGGACTGATTGCGCGGGGACTGACCGAAGGAAAAAGCTTTTCCGCGTGCCTGACTGAGTTGCCACA
>JBDSSV010000324.1:0-7607 GCA_039928535.1 Burkholderiales bacterium | reverse complement strand
AGCCGTTGCCGCCGTGCAGGCCGATTTTTTTCGCGTACGGCCCGTTCACTATCATCAAGGGTGCCACGCCGTGCATGGTCCCCTGCACCCCGTTGAGATTGAATTCCTCGCGCAGCATCTGCGTGATGCCACCGAGCACGACCGGCAGATACTCCGCTTTGCAGCCCGCCATCAGCGCGTGGATTGCGACCGTGCGCACCGTGGCCGGCTCCATCGCCGGCGGGATGAGTCCGACGAGCTCCTCCGGATCGCGCCGCGTCGCGGCGAGCATGCGCGCGACGCGTGCTGCGGTCGGTGTGACGACCGGCAAGCCGTCCGACCAGTGCTTGTCTAGGAAAAACTCGAATTCATCTACCGCTTCGCTCACCAGTTAACTCCTGCTTACAGCTATTGCAAAGCTTCACCGCCAAGGATTCTTTTCAATACCCCCTTGAGGGGCACGCAAAGGACGCGAAGGAAGAGCGATATGAGTATCAAAGATACAAGGCTGTGCCAAATGACAGCGGCCTCGCCGATTGTTGACTGTGCTTCTTTCCCTTGTTCTTGGTTTACTTGGCGTCCTTCGCGTCCTTCGCGGCTTAAGCTATAAATCACAAGTCCGACTTGATGTTGGCCGTCTTGATCACCTTGCCCCATTTTTCTTTCTCGGCCTTGATGAAAGCGAGGAATTCTTCCGGCGAATTGGAGATCGGCTGGGTGCCGAGCGTAACGTAGAGCTGGGCGATTTTAGGATTGGCGATCGCGCGCGCGATTTCCCTGTTCAGGCGCTCGACGATTTCTTTCGGCGCGCCGGCCGGCAAGAGCAAGCCGTACCATTGCGTGACGTCGTAGCCCGGCAGCAATTCGTTCATCGCCGGCAGATTTTCGATCGAGCGCTTCGGTCCCGTGGTGGCGAGCATGCGCAGTTTGCCCGAGTGCGCGTGCGGCACCACTGACGGGCCGGTGCCGAACATCATCGTCGATTCGCCCGACATTACAGCGATCGCGGCGGGCCCGTTGCCTTTGTAAGGAATATGCACCGTCTTTACACGGCCGAGCAGGTTCAGCAATTCGCCGGCAAGGTGCGGCGCGCCTAGATTACCGCTGGATGCGTAAGAGAGCTTGTCGGGATTGGCCTTCGCGAGCGCGAGCAATTCCTTAACGGTCTTCACGGGCAGGGAGGGATGCACGGTCAGCACGTAGTCGGACAATGCGACGAGACTGATGGGACTGAAATCGCGCACCGGATCGTAGGGCAGCTTGGATGACGCCGCCGACAGGATCGCAAGCGGCGCGACATTGCCGAGAACTATCGTGTAGCCGTCGGGCGCCGACCTTGCGGCGAGTTCGGTGCCGATCAGCCCGCTCGCGCCGCCGCGCGTATCGACGACGACCTGCTGGCCCATTTGATCGCCGAGCGCCTGTGCAATGATGCGCGCCGCCGCATCCGTGCCGCCGCCCGGCGGATAGGGCGAGATGAGCCTGATCGGTTTCGATGGATAAGCCTGGCTCATGGCTGCGGGTACTGCGGCCAATGTGAGTGCCGCCACCGCCAATGCGCCGACTACGCGTGCTGCATTCATGCTGGCTCCAAGTGTAAATGCGCTGGTTTAAGGATGGCGGACGCACTATGGGTTACAATCCGGCGCGCCACGCCACTTATCCTGGTCATGCAGAGGGTTGCAGATTCTGCCCGCTGTTTTTCCCGAGTTCGTCATCTTATCGCAGCGGCACCGCGCGCGCAGCAATGTGCCGCGTCGTCGTTGGGTGTTCCCGCTTTTCAACAGCTTCCGGTTGTCAGTGGCGGACCGCCGGCCAACTCATCGAACGAAGGAAACAACATGCAAGCAGCGCACACGGCAACTGCCAAAGTCATGACCGATCTAACGTGCTGGAAATGCGGCGAAGAAACGCTGAAGGCGATGGCCGAGCCAGTCGAAGCCAACGCGTTCAGTCGCGTGAAAACAGAGGCATCGGGACTGCTGCATTCCGAATGCACGAAATGCGGCGCTCACTCCGTAAATGCAGCGCAGGCGCGCCACAATAAGACGCTGGGCCGGCGCAACCGCAAGGCCATCATCAAGGAAGCCAACCGCAAGTCGGGCTAGCAGTAAGGCGTTATCCCTCGAGATGATGCGCAGGGTCTGCGGTATAACGGTTGAAGGCGGGCCGCGCCTTGATCTGCGCATACCAACGCGCGATGTTGGACGGCGTCTCCTGCGCGAGCCCCAGCACGTGCCAGCGATGCACGCGCAGGCCTAACGGGATATCTCCGTACGTAAAGCGGTCGCCCGCGATGTAGCGGGTGCGGCCGAGCTGTTCGTCGGCGATGCGTAGCGCGCGCGCAAATTTTTCGCAGGCATCGGCGAGCACTTGCGGATCGCGTTTGTCTGCCGGCAGCCGGATCATATGCATCGCCATGTTGTGCTGCGGGGGCAGCAGCTCGTTGTTTTCCCAGTCTGCCCAGCGGCTCGCCGAGGCGAATGTCCTGATGTCGTTGCCGTAGAGCAGGTCAGGCGCGTACTGCATCGCGAGATAACGCACGATGGAATTCGACTCCCAGAGCACGAAACCATCGTCGTCTATAGTCGGCACGCGGCCGTTCGGATTTTTCGCGCGGTACTCGGGCGTGTCGACGAGGCCGTAAGGCTGGTTGCCTTTCGAGACATGGCCGCCGGGCCCCATCACGCCGCTCGCCATGATGAACTCGAACTCGAGCCCGGTCTCAGCGAGCGTCCACAGTACTTTCTGCGTGCGTCCTGAAGTCGGGCGTCCCCATAGTTTCAGCACGAAAGTTTCCTAGGCGGCGCGCAGCGCGCTGTCGAGTCCGCGCAGCAACGGCAGAATGACGTCGATGGCGGGCGTCGCGATTTTCAGATCGCGCGCGAATGCCTGAATCTGGCCGAGCAGCGCTTCGACTTCGAGCGCACGCCCGGCGGTCACGTCCTGCAGCATCGACGGGCGCTGTCCCGGCTTGCCGCGGCGCGCAAGTTTCTCGACGTCCATTTCGGCCGACAGGTCCCAGCCTTGCGCAGCGGCGACGGCGATCGCCTCGCGCATGACTTTCATCGACAATTCGCACAAGCCGGCGTCAGTGCCGAGACCGCCGAGATCGATGCGCGTCAACGCCGCGAGCGTGTTGCCCGAAGCGTTGAGCGCGAGCTTCTGCCAGATGTCACGGCGAATGTCTTTGGAGACGCGCGTCTCGACGCCGGCGCGCCCGAACATGTCGACGACGGCTTGCAGGCGCGTGCTGGCCGAGCCGTCGGGCTCGCCGAGCACGAGATGATTGGGACCGGTGTGCACGATCACGCCGGGCTCCACGACTTCATTCGGCATGTGCACGACGCAGCCGAGCGTGCGCTCCGGCTTCACGTATTGCCACAGCGCGCCCGCCGGATCGAGCAGCGGCAACGTGCCGCTCTCGCCTTTGCGGCCGTGCCGCCACCACCAGGGAATGCCGTTGATCATGAAGACCGCGCAGCCATTGGGCGCGAGCAGCTTGCCGATCGCCTCGGCTGCGGCGGGCAGGGCGCCGGTGGCTTTGATCGATACCGCGACGACGTCCTGCGGCGGCAGCGTCGAGGGATCATCGGTGGCGAGCGCCGGTTTGGCGTGCACTGCCGTGCCGCCCGTGCGCAGCGTGAGGCCGCGCGTGCGCATTGCCTGCAGTTGCGCGCCGCGCGCGACGACCGAAATCTCGTCCGCTTTCGCCGCCAGCAGCCGCGTTGCGATATGCCCGCCGACGGCGCCGGCGCCGAATATGCAAACTTTCATGATTGCTCCCCGATGAGTGTAGGTGTGACAGACGCCGGATGTTTCGGCGCAGGGCGACATCATAACTTTTTTTGTCCGCGCATGATTGCCGCAGAGTCCGCCTTGCGACAAGGCCGGCCGCGCGAATATACTGCGCTGCCCCGGCCGCGCCGTTAATGGAACGATATATGTCCCGATATTTGCTGATCGTATGCGCGTTCTTCGCGTGCAATCCTGCTCTGAGCCAAACCGAAGCGACGCGGCCCGTGCGCATCGTCGTCGGTTTCGGCGCCGGCGGGCCCGACACGACCGCGCGTATCCTGGCTGCGCAACTGTCGGCGCAGACGGGACGCCAGTTCATCGTCGACAATCGTCCGGGCGCAAACGGCATCATAGGCGCCGACATCGTCGCGAAGGCGGCGCCCGATGCGCATACGCTGCTCGTGACGTCCGCCTCGTTCGCGGTGAATCCGGCGATCTATAAAAAACTGCCGTTCGATGCCGTGCGCGATTTTGCTCCGGTCTCGCATCTGTGCTCGTCCGATGGCCACATACTTGTGGTCCATCCCGGCGTGCCGGCGCAGAACGCGCGCGAGCTCGTCGCGCTGGCGAAGAGCCCCGACAGCAAAATCTCCTACGGCTCGCCGGGCATCGGCAATACGGTGCATCTCGCCAGTGCGCTTTTCAACGCGCGCGCCGGCACGCACATGGTGCATATTCCATACAAAGGCGCGGGCGCTGCGATTTCCGCGTTGATGGCGGGCGAAGTGCAGGTGATGTTTGTGACGCCGACGCTCGGCTTGCCGGCGATCAAAGGCGGACGCATACGCGCGCTCGGCTACGACGCGCCGGCGCGCGCGCCGTTTCTGCCGGACGTGCCGACGCTTGCCGAAGCGGGAGTGCCGCCGACGCAGCTCGACGCGAGCTGGCATGGCCTGTTCGCGCCGGTAAAAACGCCGCGCCACGTGCTCGCCGGACTGGAGAGCGAAGTGCGCATAGCCATGGCGGCGCCCACCGTGCGCGAGCGTTTCGTCAAGCTTGGGCTGAATCCCATCGGCGGTCCGGCTGCGGAATTCGGGCCGTTCGTGGCCAATGCGATCAAGCGCATGAGCGAGGCGGCGCGCATAGCAGGCATCGAACCTGAGTGATTTAGTTATCCAGTGATTCGGTGTTTATTGCTTCGGTCAATCGCTCAATCACCTAATCACTGAATCACCATCAACAGAAGAGGTACTCATGACAGGATTCATCCGCCGCGTAGTCACCGGCCACGATAAAGACGGCAAAGCGGTCGTGCTGTCCGACGGGCTGGCGCCCGCGGTGAAAACCAATCCCTTGCGGCCGGGTCACCGCTCGACGGACATCTGGAAAACCAATGCAGCACCGGCGCCGATTTCGGCGGCGGAAGCCGATCCGACGGGCGGTGAACGTAAAATTCATCCCGCGCCGCGCGGCACCATCATCCGCATTGCTGAGATCATGCCGGAGAGTGACGAACTGCGGGATCTTTCGCCTGAAGGCGCGCGCAAGGTGTTTGCGGCGATGGGAAACGAAGCCGCCTCTACTTTCGGCCGCGGCGGGCGTCACCCGATGATGCATCGCACCGAAACTGTCGACTACGCGGTCGTGCTCGAAGGAGAACTCACGATGCTGCTGGACGACGAAGACGTTGTGCTCAAGGCAGGCGACGTTGTTATCCAACGAGGAACGAATCATGCATGGAGCAATCGCTCCGGCAAGCCGGTACGTATTTTGTACGTCCTGATCGACGGCGAATTCGATGCGGCACTCGGCGCGCGGTTCAAGACCGGCGAGGGACACTAAATCGTCGCGGCACTCGCCTCCAGCACTATGGTCAAGCCGCGCACGATGTCCGCCAGTATCATGGGCGGCGTGCCATTCGGGGTCGCGGCAGTATCGCTGCGCCAGCACGGCACATGCAGAAACCCGCCGCGCAGCCGCTTGTTCTCGGTCAATGCGAATTGCATCAGCGTGTAGAACAAGTGATTGCAGACGAAAGTGCCCGCACTGTTCGAGATGGCCGACGACAGGCCTGCTGCCGCCAGCGACTCGTGTATGGCGCGTACCGGGAGCGTCGTGAAATAGGCGGCCGGCGCGCCGTCGACGATCGGCAAATCGACCGGTTGCGCGCCGTCGTTGTCGGCGATGCGTGCGTCCTGCACGTTGATCGCGACGCGTTCGATATTGAGCGCCGTACGCTCGCCGGCTTCGCCGACGCATAAAACAAGCACCGGGTCGACGCGCGCGATTGCATCGAGCAGGACTTTGCTGGCGCGCGCGTACGACGTCGGCAATTGCAGCGTGGTGATATCGAGCGTGCCGATGCGCCCGGGCAGGCGGCGCACGGCCTCGAACGACGCGTTGACGCTTGCGCCGCCGAACGGCTCGAACCCGCTGATCAGTGCGCGCGGCAATCGCTGGCTCCGCCGTGGCTAGACGCCCAGCAGCTCGACTTCGAAGACCAGAGTTGCATTCGGCGGAATCACGCCGCCCGCGCCGCGCGCGCCGTAACCCAGTTCCGGCGGTATCGTCAGCTTGCGCTTGCCGCCGACTTTCATGCCGGTAACACCTTCGTCCCAGCCCTTGATGACCTGGCCCTGCCCGAGATGGAATTCGAACGGATCGTCGCGGTCCTTGGAGGAATCGAATTTGGTGCCATTAGTGAGCCAGCCGGTGTAGTGCACGGTGACGCGCTGGCCGGGAGCGGCTTCGGCGCCGTCGCCGACGGCGAGGTCTTCATAGACGAGGCCGGAGGCCGTAGTGGTCGCGGACATGATTGTTCCTTGTGGGTGATCGGTGATGTTGCGAGGATGAAGTAGAGAGCGTCGGGGAATCCGCGCGGAAAGTCAATCAGCGTGCGCCGCATTGCCGAGCGCGAGCAGCATGGCATACGCGCGCTTTTCGACAGCCGACATTTGCTTAACCGCATACTCCGCCGCCGCTGCGGTCGCGCGGTCGGGATAGTCGATTACGATCAGCAGCCGTTTGGGCGGATGCGAGCGTGTGTAGCGCGCGCCCTTGCCGCACGCGTGTGCCGCGTAGCGCACCGCGACGTCGACGGTGATGCCGGTGTAGATATTGCCGTCGCGGCATTCAAGCAGGTACAAAAACCACGGTTTGACCGTCACGCAGGCCGCGCGCCGCTTCGGCATTGAGTCGCGGCTGACGAGCTAGCCGCGCCCAACGAACGGCATCTTGCTGGCCATGATCGTAATGAATTGTATGTTGGTGGACAGCGGCAGGCTCGCCATGTGCACCACGGCGTTGGCGACTTCCTTTACGTCCATCATCGCTTCGATCGCGACTTCGCCATTGGCCTGTTTGACGCCTTTGGACATGCGCGCGGCGAGCTCGGTCATCGCGTTGCCGACGTCGATCTGGCCGCACGCGATGTCGTACTTGCGGCCGTCGAGCGAAATGCACTTGGTGAGGCCGGTGACGGCGTGCTTGGTGCAGGTGTACGGGGCCGAGTCGGGGCGCGGCGCGTGGGCGGAGATCGAGCCGTTGTTGATGATGCGGCCGCCGCGCGGATTCTGCTCCTTCATGATGCGGAAAGCCGCCTGCGCGCACAGAAACATGCCGGTGAGATTGACGTCGACGACCGACTTCCACTTTTCGTAAGTCAAGTCCTCGAACAGGATGCCCGGTGCGTTGGTGCCCGCGTTGTTGAAGAGCACGTCGACGCTGCCGAATTTTTCTTTCGCTTTCGCGAACAGCGCAGTCACGTCCGCGGGCTTGGCCACATCGGTCGGCACCGCGAGCGCGCGCGCGCCGGCGCCCGATTCGGCGGCCGCCTGCTCGAGCAGTTCCGCGCGCCGACCCGCCAGCGCGACGCTATAACCCGCGTTGAG
>JBDSSV010000323.1:0-8700 GCA_039928535.1 Burkholderiales bacterium | reverse complement strand
GGACTGGCGCCGGCGGGCCGGCTCGACATCGACTCGACGGGACTCTTGATCTTGACGCAGGACGGCCGCATCGCCAAGCAGTTGATCGGCGAGAGTTCCGGTATCGACAAAGAGTATCTCGTGCGCGTCGAAGGCCGATTGCCCGTGGCAGACCTTGCGAGACTAAATTTCGGATTGACGCTCGACAGCTTGCCGCTCAAACGCGCCGAAGTGAAATGGCAAAACGACGATCAACTGCGCTTCGTGCTGCGCGAGGGCAAGAAACGTCAGATTCGCCGGATGTGCGAATTAGTCGGGCTCAAGGTCACCGGTTTAAAGCGGGTACGGATCGGCAAGGTGTTGCTCGGGGACCTGCCGCAAGGTCAGTGGCGTTATTTGCGCAGTGACGAGCACTTCTGAGCGACTGCCGGGCAAATATGTCCCGCTGGTGCGCATTAACGGGCGTCAGCCGGCGGCATGCCGAAGAAGGATGGGGTGGCCTACGGGGCTTGAACCCGTGACCCTTGGAATCACAATCCAATGCTCTACCAGCTGAGCTAAGGCCACCATCAAAACAAACGCGGCACGATACTGTCTGGTGCGCCCGGCGGGACTCGAACCCACAACCCCCGGCTTAGAAGGCCGGTGCTCTATCCGGTTGAGCTACGGGCACTCCCGCGGATACAAATGTGGTCGGGGTGGAGAGATTTGAACTCCCGACATCCTGGTCCCAAACCAGGCGCGCTACCAGGCTACGCTACACCCCGAAATAATCCGTCTTAGTGTAGGCTCCCACCAGCCGTAATCCGATGTTACGCCGGCACTAAAGGCGCGTAATATACCCCCCAGCGCCATCAGGGGTCAATGCAATCCGGCCGAAATTCGGTTCATGCGACATGACTTGCTGGGCCCCTATATTTCTGCTATAAAACGCACCTTTTTAAAGAAACGGAAAAGTCTCATGGCAGCGGAATTGCACAAGCCACACCAGCCTTACAAGCCCAAGGCGCGGGAGGAGTACATGAACTCCAAGCAGCTCGCGCATTTCAGGAACATGCTGGCGGACCAGAAGCGCGGGCTGTCGCAGGACATCGACCGCACGGTCCATACCATGCAGGACGAGGCAACGATATTCGCCGATCCCAATGACCGCGCCAGTCAGGAATCGGACATGTCCCTGGAACTGCGCAATCGCGACCGCGAGCGCAAGCTGATTAAGAAGATCGATGAGACCATCGTCAAGATCGACGCCGGGGAATACGGCTATTGCGACAGCTGCGGCGTGGAAATTGGCCTCAAGCGGCTGGAAGCACGGCCCACGGCGACGCTGTGCATCGATTGTAAGACGCTCGACGAATTGAGAGAAAAACAAGTCGCGAAATAGTCCGCGCTGCCGCAACAAAATAAAAAAAGGGCAGCCCGGGCTGCCCTTTTTTATTGACTACACGAAGCCTGTTATTGCATGGTCTGCGGCTGCGCTTGCTGGGTCTGCGCTTCCGCCGCGGCGGCTTTCATGCTCAGACGCAAGCGACCTTTGTCGTCCGCCTCGATTACCTTGACGCGTACCTGCTGGCCTTCTTTCAGATGATCGGCAACGGCATTGACTCGCTCATTGGCAATCTGGGATATGTGCAACAGGCCGTCTTTCCCTGGGAGCACGCTGACGATTGCGCCGAAATCCAACAGCTTCAGCACGGTGCCGTCGTATATCCGGCCGACCTCGACGTCCGCCGTGATTTCCTCGATGCGCTTGCGCGCCATCTCGCCGCCTTCGGATGATACGCACGCGATCGTGACGGTGCCGTCGTCGGTGATGTCGATGGAGGTGCCGGTTTCCTCAGTCAGCGCACGTATTACGGCACCGCCTTTGCCGATGACGTCGCGGATTTTCTCGGGCTTGATCTTTAGCGTGATCATGCGCGGCGCGTAAGCCGACAATTCCGTGCGGGGAGTTTCGAGCGCGGTCTTCATTTTGCCGAGTATGTGCATGCGTCCTTCCTGCGCCTGCACCAGCGCAGCGTGCATGATTTCCTTGGTGATGCCGGTGATCTTGATGTCCATCTGCAGCGCGGTTATGCCTTTTTCCGTGCCGGCTACCTTGAAATCCATGTCGCCCAGATGATCTTCGTCGCCGAGAATGTCCGACAGTACCGCAAAACGATTACCTTCCTTGATCAAACCCATCGCAATTCCCGCCACGTGCGCTTTCAACGGCACTCCCGCATCCATCAGCGCGAGGCAGCCGCCGCAGACTGAAGCCATCGAGCTCGAACCATTGGATTCCGTGATTTCGGACACTACACGCATCGAGTAACCGAATTCTTCAGGCGTCGGCAGAACTGCAAGCAGAGCACGCTTCGCGAGCCGGCCATGGCCGATTTCGCGGCGCTTCGGCGACCCCACGCGGCCGGTCTCACCCGTGGCGTACGGAGGCATGTTGTAGTGAAGCATGAAGCGGTCGGTGTATTCGCCCATCAGCGCGTCGATGCGCTGCTCATCGCGCGATGTGCCGAGTGTTGCGACAACTACTGCCTGCGTTTCGCCACGGGTGAACAGCGCCGATCCGTGCGCTCGCGGCAATACCCCCGAGCGGATGGAAATTGGACGCACGGTACGCGTGTCGCGTCCGTCGATGCGCGGCTCGCCGTTCAGTATCTGTCCGCGAACGATCTTCGACTCGAGCGCAAAACAGATTTCCTTGACCGCATTGCCGTCCGGCCCGCCTTCGCTGCCGACACCGACGTCGTTGAACACGCGTTTCCAGATATTGTCGATCGCTTCGGAACGCGCGCCCTTTTGTTTGAGCTGAAACGCTGCATTCAAGTCGCTCTCGCCCAGATCGGCGATCCGTTTGGCAAGCGCCTCGTCCTTGGCCGGCGGCGCCCAATCCCATACCGGGTTGTTCACTTCGTCGGCAAGCTGATTAATGAGTTCGATAACGGACTGCATCTGTTCGTGCCCGTGCACGACGGCGCCCAGCATTACGTCTTCCGTCAGCTCGTTCGCCTCGGACTCGACCATCAGCACTGCCTGCTGCGTTCCCGCGACCACCAGATTCAACTGGCTCGTCTTCAGTTCGCTCGCCGTCGGGTTGAGTATGTATTGCCCGTCAACATAGCCAACGCGCGCAGCCCCGATCGGGCCGTTGAAGGGGATTCCTGAAACCGCGAGCGCCGCTGAAGTGCCTATCATCGCCGGAATATCGGAATCGACTTCATTGTTCGATGACATCACAGTCGCGACGACCTGGACCTCGTTGTAATAACCATCGGGGAACAGCGGGCGTATCGGGCGATCGATCAGGCGCGAAGTCAGAATTTCTTTTTCCGAAGGACGGCCTTCACGTTTGAAGAAGCCGCCGGGAATTTTTCCGGCGGCATAGGTGCGTTCCTGGTAATCAACGGTCAGCGGTAAAAAGTCCTTGCCCTCGGCAGCGGATTTTTTGCCGACTACCGTCACCAGCACTACGGTATCTTCGAGGCTCACCATTACGGCGCCGCTTGCCTGGCGCGCGATCTCGCCGGTTTCCAGCGTCAATTTTTGACGCCCCCACATGATGGTTTTCTTGATTGGGCTCACTGTCTTATCCTTTTATGGCACGAATGGCACGATTGGGCCGCGCGTTGCTGCGCGGACTCAGGTATCAAAATACAGGCTCTAAAACAAACATGGCCGTCCTGGACGCAATGCCGGGCCGGCCACTCTTCAACCGCAATTCTCAGCCACCAAGCACGGTGGGGATCACTTACGCAGACCGAGGCGATCGATCAGGGCACGATATTTTTCCACGTTCGAGCGTTTCAGATAATCGAGCAGCTTGCGCCGCTGGCTCACCATGCGCAACAAACCGCGGCGCGAATGATGGTCCTTGACGTGTATCTTGAAATGCTCGGTCAATTCGGTAATGCGGGCCGACAGCAGTGCAACCTGCACCTCCGGCGAACCGGTATCGGATTGCTTGCGCTGGTAGTCCTTGACGATTTGGGCTTTTTGCGTGCCGCTGGTAGGCATTCTTATCTCCACTTGCAAAGTCCGCTATTTTACCCCGTAACTAACGGCTTTCTCAAGCAATTTTCTGGATTTGCGAACCGTGGGCGGGCGCCGCCGCGGCGTTTGCCAGCAAGCGTTTGGGTAGCACACGGCCGTCAGACTGCAGTTCTCCCAGCCCCAGGAAATGCCGGTTCTCGTTATATAAACGCGCCAAACCGGCCGTTTCGGGAAGCGCATCAACGCGCACCGACTGTCCTTGCAGAATCCGCGCCACCGCGTCCGCCGGCAGTATAACCGCCGGCAGCCCCGCTACCAGACAATCGACCGGCAATAAATGGTCTACCCGGCGTGCGGCCGGCAAGTTTTCGAGCGAAGCAAGCGTTATCGTGCCGTCCAAGCCGAATTCGCCCACGCTCGTGCGCCGGAGGCCGGCTAGTGTAGCGCCGCAACCGAGGTCACGGCCGATGTCCTCCGCAAGTACACGGATGTACGTTCCTTTGCTGCAATAAACGCTGATCGTGAAGCGGTCGGCTGAAAAATCGAGCAAAGCCATGCTGTATATCGTGATGCTGCGCGGGGCGCGCTCGACCGTTTCCCCTGCGCGCGCATAGGCGTAGAGCGGTTTGCCATCGCGTTTCAGTGCGCTGTACATGGGCGGAATCTGTTGCAACGCCCCGGTAAATCGCGCCAGCGTCGCATTCAGCTGATCGGGCGCTACCGAAGCGGCTTGACGGGACGTAACTTCCCCTTCGGTATCGCCCGTTGCAGTGGTCACTCCCAACAAAACGTCGGCATCGTAACCTTTGTCGGCGCCGAAGGTATCGGTTGAAAATTTCGTTGCCTCGCCCAGGCATACCGGCAGCAAGCCGCTCGCCAGCGGATCAAGCGTGCCGACATGTCCGGCCTTGGCGGCATTGAACAGCCGTTTGACGCGCTGAATAGCAGCGTTCGATGTAATGCCGGTAGGTTTGTCGAGCAACAACACGCCATCCACCGGGCATGCGCGAGTGCGTGTGGCGTTTTGCATCGACACGGAACGCGCTGGAATCAGCCGCGTTTTTTCTTTTTGCCGGCGGGGACGCTGCTTACCGCCTGATCGATCAGCTGCGACAACCGCGCGCCGCGCTCCACCGATTCGTCATAGATGAAATGCAGTTGGGGGATGCTGCGCAATTTGATGCGATGGCTTAGTTCATGACGCAAAAAACCGGCCGCGCGATTGAGGCCTTCGGTGGCAGCTTCAATCTGCACGGCGTCGCCCAGTGTAGTGAAGAAAATTTTCGCGTGTGCGTAGTCGGCCGTCACTTCAACGTCGGTCAGTGTCACCATGCCTATGCGCGGGTCTTTGACCTCGAGGCGTAGCAACTCCGCCAGATCTCGCTGTATTTGTTCGGCTACGCGTAACGTGCGGGAGAAGTCGCGGGGCATAGGTATAAGCAGGATTGAGAACTGAGAGAGTAGGATTGAGAATGCTTGCTTGTGTCAATCCTCACTACGCAATCTCCTGGCCTAGAGTGACCTTGCAACTTCCACGACCTCGAACGCTTCCAGTTGATCGCCCACCTTGAGATCACTGAAATTCCTCACCGACAGACCGCAATCGAAACCAGCTTTGACTTCGCGCGCATCGTCTTTGAAACGCTTTAACGAATCGAGTTCGCCGTCGTGAATTACGACGTTATCGCGCAAGACCCGCACCTTGGCGCTGCGCCGCACCAGTCCGTCGAGCACCATGCAACCGGCGACCGTTCCGACCTTGGAAATCTTGAATACCTGTCTGACCTCGACCATGCCGAGCACGCTTTCTTTCTTCTCGGGAGTCAGCATGCCGGACAACGCGGCCTTCACATCGTCGAGCGCTTCGTAGATGATGTTGTAATAACGGATATCCACGCCCGCCGACTCCGCGAGCTTGCGTGCCATCGCATCCGCGCGCGTATTAAAACCGATGATCACCGCTTTGGAGGCTAACGCGAGATTGACATCGGATTCCGTGATGCCGCCTACGCCGCAATGCACGATGTTGACCTTGACTTCGTCAGTCGATATTTTCGGCAAAGCGTGCGCCATTGCCTCGTACGAACCCTGCACGTCCGACTTGATGATGATCGACAGGGTTTTCTTGCCCGCCTCGCCAACCTGCTCGAACAGGTTCTCGCTTTTGCTCGACTGCTGCAGCGCGAGCTTGACGTCGCGAAACTTGCCTTGGCGGAACAACGCGATTTCGCGCGCCTTGCGTTCATCGCCAAGCACGAGGACATCGGCGCCGGCGGCCGGCACATCCGACATTCCCTGAATTTCCACCGGAATCGACGGCCCCGCGCTGTCGACTGCTTTGCCGTTTTCGTCGAGCATCGCGCGCACGCGGCCGAATACCGCGCCCGCGAGCACAATATCTCCGCGCTTCAACGTGCCGGATTGCACAAGGACGGTCGCTACCGGTCCGCGCCCTTTGTCCAGACGCGCCTCGATCACGATGCCTTTTGCCGGCGCGTCTTTCGCGGCCTTCAATTCGAGCACTTCGGCCTGCAGCAACACGCTTTCCAGCAATTTGTCGATGCCTTCGCCGGTTTTGGCTGACACCGGCACGAACATCGTGTCGCCACCCCACTCTTCCGGTACCACTTCCTGTCCCGCCAGGTCCTGCTTGATGCGCTCAGGATTGGCTTCCGGACGATCGATTTTGTTGAGCGCCACGACCAGCGGAACTTTGGCCGCCTTCGCATGATGGATCGCTTCTATCGTCTGTGGCATCACGCCGTCGTCGGCGGCTACCACCAGTATTACGAGGTCGGTGACCTTCGCGCCGCGCGCACGCATTGCGGTAAATGCTTCGTGGCCCGGCGTATCGAGAAACGTAATCATGCCGCGCGGCGTTTCAACATGATAGGCGCCGATGTGCTGCGTAATGCCGCCTGCTTCGCCGCTGGCAACGCGTGTGCGGCGAATGTGATCGAGCAGCGACGTTTTGCCATGGTCAACGTGTCCCATGACGGTTACGACCGGCGCCCGCGCCTCAAGCTTCAATTGCTCGTGTTGAGGCGCATCAACGAGGTAAGCGTCAGGATCGTCGAGCTTGGCGCGCACTGGTTTGTGGCCCATTTCCTCGACTACGATCATCGCCGTGTCCTGGTCTATGACCTGGTTGATCGTCACCATAGTCCCCATCTTCATCATGACCTTGATGACTTCTGCAGCCTTCACCGACATTTTTTGCGCGAGTGCCGCTACGGCTATCGTCTCGGGCACGCTGATCTCACGCACAATCGGCTCGAGCGGCGCTGCGAAGGCGTGATCGCCTGCAGCTTCATCGCCC
This sequence comes from Burkholderiales bacterium, assembly GCA_039928535.1. Lineage (GTDB taxonomy): Bacteria > Pseudomonadota > Gammaproteobacteria > Burkholderiales > SG8-41 > PALSA-1004. Next base: position 1,415 of record JBDSSV010000323.1, on the reverse strand, counting down.
TCGTGCTTCGCATGCCGGTCTTTGCGCGTGCGCCAGCCCATGCCGCCGCCCATGTCACCGCGGGTTTTGATCGAGCGGCGCTTGACGCTCTCGTCCCGCCACACAACTTCCTTGACGGGTTTCTTGGTCTTCTTGTCGGCTTTCGGCTTATCGCCGGGCTTGGGTTGCGGTTTGTGCAGCGTGCCTTCGGCCAGCGGTGCGGCAGCAACGGGGACCGCGGGCGCTACCGGCGGCGGCGTAACTGTAACTGCTGGAGCTTCGGCCTCGGGTTCCGCATCTGCTTTCTTGCGGCGTGCGCGGGATTGCTTCTCCTGAACCTCTTCGCTCTGCAGCGCGACTAATTCGGCCTGCTTTTTAGCCTCGGCTTCGCGCTTGGCTTTTTGTTCTGCATCGACGACCGGAACTTGCGCCGGCGGCGCCACCGGTACGGATTCGGCGGGTGGCATTTCGGGTGCCACATCGCGCTTGACCAGCACCCGTTTTTTGCGCACTTCGACCTGGATCGTGCGCGCCTTGCCGGTACTGTCGGACTTCTTGATCTCGGTCGTCTGCTTGCGCGTGAGCGTTATCTTGTTTTTCGCTTCGCGCGCGCCGTGCGACTGCCGCAGATAATCGAGCAGCTGCGTCTTGTCCTTTTCAGTGAGGACGGTGTCGTCAACGAGCTTTTTCTTGACGCCGGCGGTCTGCAGCTGTTCGATCAGCAATTCGATCGGCAGACCGAGTTCCTTTGCGAATTGTGTGACGTTGATCTGTGCCATGGTGGACTCCGGGTGTATTTATGCGAACCATGGCGCGCGAGCGGTCATGATGAGCTGGCTGGCGCGCTCCGCGTCGATTCCGGTCATTTCGACCAGGTCGTCCGTTGCAAGGTCGGCAAGATTTTCTTTCGTGATTACGCCTTTTTCTGCCAGCATTCGCGCGATCTGATTGTCCATGCCTTCCAAAGTCAACAAGTCCTCGACGTCATGCTCGAGCTTTTCCTCGGTAACTATCGCCTGCGTCAGCAGCGCGTTGCGCGCGCGGCTGCGCAGTTCGTTGACCGTATCTTCGTCGAACGATTCGATTTCCAGCATCTCCGCCACCGGCACGTAAGCGACTTCCTCCAGCGTGCCGAAGCCTTCCTGCACCAGGATGTCCGCGACCTCCTGGTCGACGTCGAGTTTTTCCATGAACAGGTTGCGGATAGTCGCCGACTCTTCTTCGCTCTTCTTCTGCGATTCCTCGAGCGTCATCAGATTCAGCTCCCAACCCGTCAGTTCGCTCGCCAGCCGCACATTCTGGCCAGTACGGCCGATCGCCTGTGCGAGGTTTTCCTCATCGACCACGATGTCCATGCTGTGCTTCTCTTCGTCGACCGTGATCTTGCTGACCTCCGCCGGCGCTAGTGCATTGATCACGAATTGCGCCGGATCGGC
>JBDSSV010000322.1:0-4575 GCA_039928535.1 Burkholderiales bacterium | reverse complement strand
GCGAAAAATACCTGCGGCCGCGGCCGACCTATTAGAAGTGAGGCGTGAGGCGTGAGGCGTTAGGCGTGAGGAGATTTAAGCTTCGAACCTCGAACTCAACCCTCTCTCTCCGCTCAACGGACGCCTTACGCCTCACGCCGTCTCTAGAACGTTCCCATGCCAAGCACGCCGGTGGCGAGGTCCATGTCCCGGACGAGTTTTCTGCCGATCATGTTGCGCAGCGTTTCGCTCGTGCCGCCGCCCAGACTGCCGTAACGCGTGCCGCGGAAAAAACGCGACACCGGATATTCGTCGGTAAAACCGTAGCCGCCATGCACCTGCACCGCCTCGGACGTCACGCGTATGCTCATCTCGTTGCAATAGATTTTCGCCATTGCCGCGAGCGTCGGATCGGGAAACTGGTCACCGCTGACCGCGGCCCGGTACAGCAATCCGCGCCCCGCTTCGATCTGTATGTACATGTCGGCGGCTTTCCAGCGCATGCCCTGAAAGTCCCCGATCGGATGGCCAAACGCCGAGCGGTCGCGCATGTATTTGACGGCTTCCTCCATCGCGCCTTCGGCCAAGCCAAGGCAGATCGCGGGATTGAGGCAGCGCTGGGTGTTGAAGGCGTTCAGCATGCGCTTCATGCCGTCGCTGCGAATGACGAGATTTTCCAGCGGCAACTCGATATCGTTGAACTGCACTTCGCTTAAGTATTCGCCGCCCATCGTGTGGTATTTGGGCTCGGCCACGAGGCCTTTGATGCCGCCCGGTATCAGCACGCAGCCGATGCCCTTGGCGCCGGGCACGCTGTCAACGCGCGTGAACACGACGAACATTTCGGCGATGTCGGCGCGGCTGATCAGCGTCTTGCGGCCGTTGATGACGATGCGGTCGCCTTTCACCACCGTGTTGGTGGTGTAATTGGGAACGTCGGTGCCCGCGTTCGGTTCCGTCATGCAGATGGCGAGGATGGCTTCGCCGGTGGCGACGCGCGGCAGTATTTTCGACTTGATCGATTCCGGCGCGTAAGTGCTGATGATGCGGCATTGCACGCCGACTTCGCCGAGCACGGCCATCGCAGTGACGTAACAAACTTTGCCGATTTCCTCGAGCACCAGCACGGTATCGAGTATGCCGAGCCCGGAACCGCCGTATTCGGTCGGCACCGACATGCCGAGCACGCCGATTTCCGCCAGCGTTTTCATATTCTCGGCGGGCCAGGTGCCGTCGAGGTATTTGATCGCGCGCGGCGCGAATTCCTTCTGGCAGGCCTTGCGCACCACGCTCACGAATTCGCGCTGCTCGTCACTGAGTTTGAAATCCATCTGCGGGTCCTTTTGCGATTGGGTTAAACGGTGGCGCGCGACGAATGCCACGCGGCAATGCCCTGAGTCATGTCGTCGAGCGAGCCGAACACGGTTGCGCCGGCTTTTTCGAGCGCTGCCTTCTTCGCGGCATAGCCACCGTGCGCGCCATGCACGAGCGCGCCGGCGTGTCCCATCGTCACGCCTTCGGGCGAGCTGCGGCCGGCGATCAGCGCGAACACCGGCTTGGCAAAACGGTTTGCCGTCAGCGCCGCGGCGAATTCCTCTTCTTCGCTGCCGCCAATTTCGCCGATGATGAGCAGCGCCTCGCTTGCTTTGTCGGCCGCATAGAACGGCACCAGCTCGGCGAAGCGCGTGCCCTTGACCGTATCACCCCCGACGCCTATCCAGATGGAGGTGCCGATGCCGCGCTGCGCGAGCCTGAACCCCGACTCGTACGACAGCGTGCCGCTTTTCGACATGATGCCCAGCGGCCCCGCTATCAGCGCGGCTTCCGGCAGGAAGCCAAGCTTGGCCTCGCCGGCCACGGCCATGCCGGGGGTCGAAGCGCCTATCCACATGACGCCGGCTTCACGCGTGAGCCTGCGCGCGCGCAGCGCATCGTGCACCGGCATGCCTTCGGTCGGCGTTACGATCAATTTGATGCCGGCCTTTACCGCGTCTTCGATCGCCAACAGTAGTTGTTCGGCGCCAACCAGCAGCACACTGGCAGTCGCACGGGTCGCGCGCACCGCGTCACCGCATGCCGCGTAGACAGGCACGCCCTCGACGTCGCCCGCATTGGTTTTCGGCGACACGCCCGCGACTATATTGGTGCCATAGGCGCGCATCAGCCGCGTGTGCATGCGCCCCGCGCGGCCGGTGATGCCCTGCACGATGACGCCGGTGGTGCGGTCGACGCGCGGATAACTCATCGTATCAGCCGGCAAGATGATGCCTCACGTGTGCCAGGGCTTTTTCAAGATCGGGCTCGACCGCGATACCGCGCGCCGCGAGAAATTCACGCGCAACATCGAGGTTGGTGCCGACCAGGCGTGCCACGATGGGAATCTTGAGCGACGGCACGCGCGCGAATGCTTCCATCAACAGGCGCGAAAATTCGCCGAGGTCAGTGATGCCCGCGAAGATGTTGACGAACAGCACGCGCACATGCGGGCCTTCGGCTATCCAGTTGAGCACGTTGACCAGGCGCGCGGGATCGCCGCGCAGCCCGCCGGTGTGCACGTCTAGAAAGTTGTACGGCTTGAGCCCGCGCGCGCGCAATTCGTCGATCAGCATCATCGACAGCCCGGCGCCGGTCGTCAGCAGGCCGATTTCGCCGGCCGGGTCGACGACTACATAGTCGCAGCCGAAATGCTGCTTGCGGTGGGCCTCGGGATAAGCCGTCGCGCGGCCGTCGAGCAGCGCGCGCAGATGCGGCTGGCGGAACATCGCGTCGTCGTCGGTGACGATTTTCGCGTCGCCGGCAGTCCAGCTGCCGTCGGGCCGCACGAACAGCGGATTTATTTCCAGCAGGGAAAGTTCCGCTGCGAGGAAAACGCGTGCGAGTTCGCGTCCGGCATCGTTCAGCGCACGCGCCAGATGCAGCGCGAGTCCTTGCGTCAGTCCGTCCACTGCTGCCGTCAGCGCGGTCATTTCCGCGGCGGCGAGCGTGCTCTTCAGCGTGCCAGTCGTGGCAGCAAGCGTTTCAATCTCGACGCCACCTTGTGCCGCGAGCATGACGCGGACGCTCGCCGTGACCGGATCGAGCATGAAACTCAGGTAGGTTTCTTCGGCGCCCGTCACCTGCGATTCGATGCGGCACGCGCGCACGCGCATGCCTTTGTGCGTGGCGCCGAGAATCGCCCGCAGGTGCGAGTTCAGCTCGTCAGGAGTTGTTGCGGTACGAATGAGGCCCGCTTTGCCGCGTCCGCCTGCCGCGATCTGCGCTTTGACTACCCAAGGTGCCGTCGGCAATTGCGCCGTGCCGACGTCGGCGCTCTCGAGCAGCGCACCGGCAGGCGCGGGCGCGCCATGCAATGCGAGCAGCGCTTTGGCGTCGTGTTCGAGTAAAAACATGGGCGGTAATGCGGGGAAACGTCCGGCGTGCCGCGAATTCGGCGGGAGCGCGGATTATACGTGCGTGCGGCGTCGCGCGGCAATGCGCAGGCAGTATAAAATGCGGCTTCGCTGCGGGCGCACGCGTGGTGCATGGATGTGCAGAGGCCGCGGATCACATTTAATGAGACAGGGCACGGATCAATGAACACGCAAGCGGCAGGACAGGAGCATTGGACGAAAAAGGGCGATGTAAAGATATTTTTGTGGGAGAAGCGCGCCACAACGTCGAGCAGGGGCCCCGCGAGCGGGGATGCGACCGTGGAGGCGCGCTCGCCGACCGAATCATCATCAGATCAAACTTCGACGAACGATCTGAGGGAGGGGGCAACCGTTAACCCCGTGCGTGGAACGCTGCTGTTCGTGCATGGTTCCTCGATGGCGTCGACGCCGACCTTCGACTTGCAGGTCCCCGGCCGGCCGTACTCGTCCGCAATGGATTATTTCGCCGCGCAGGGCTACGACACGTGGTGCTTCGACATGGAAGGCTACGGCCGCTCTGACAAATCACGCGACATCAATTGCGATATCGCCAACGGCGCCGACGATGCGAAGGCGGCGACCGACTACATCATGCAGACGCGCGGCGTAAAAAACTTTCTCGTTTACGGGATTTCCTCCGGCGCACTGCGCGCGGCGATGTTTGCCGAGAGGCATCCGGAGCGCGTGGCGCGGCTTGCGCTTGACGCATTCGTGTGGACGGGCAAGGGCAGCCCCACGCTGGAAGAGCGGGCCAAAAAACTGCCGCAGTTCCTGAAAATAAACCGGCGTCCGATCGATCGCGCCTTCATGCATAGCGTTTTTGAGCGCGACCATCCGGGCTGCGCCGAGAAAAAAGTCGTCGAAGCGTTTGCCGACGCGGTGCTGGCGCTCGACGATTTGATGCCGACCGGCACTTACGTCGACATGTGCTCGAAACTGCCGGTCGTCGATCCGGAGAAAATTACGGTGCCTTCGCTCATATTGCGCGGCCAGTTCGACGGCATCGCGAGCTTCGACGACCTGATTGAGTTCTTCAAGCGCCTGCCGAATCCCGACAAGCAGTTCACCGTGATGGCCGGGATCTCGCACGCGAGCTTCCAGCAGATCAACTACATGATGGTGTACCACATTCTGCTGTCGTTCTTCTCGCAGCCTGCGCCGGTCTACCGCGGTTGAGGGCGCGTTC
>JBDSSV010000321.1:0-3252 GCA_039928535.1 Burkholderiales bacterium | reverse complement strand
ATGCCCGCTTCGCTGATGACCTTGGCCCAGCGCACATTCTCAGCCTTGACGAATGCGCCGAATGCTTCCGGCGATTTGCTCACCACGACTTCGACGCCACCGTCGGCCAGACGCTTCTTGACGTTGGCGTCCTCCATCACTTTGATCACGACCGTGTAGAGTTTTTTCACGATTTCGCGCGGCACGCCCTTGGGCACGAATACGCCCTGCCACGAGCCGACCGTCATGCTGGGGAAACCCGCTTCCGCCATCGTCGGCACGTCGGCCATCGCCGGCACGCGCTTGGGCGCGACGATGCCGAGCGCGCGCAGCCGCCCCTGTTTGACGAACGTAATGGAGGACGAGAGCGTGACGAACATGAGCTGCACTTCGTTGCCCAGCAGTCCGATCGCCGCCGGACCCGCGCCTCCCTTATACGGGATATGCGTCATCCTGATGCCGGTAGCGCGCATGAAAGATTCCATCTCGAGCTGATTGGCGCTGCCGGTGCCGGGCGATCCGAAATTCAGCTTGCCCTGGTTCGCCTTCGCATAGTCCACGAGTTCCTTCACGCTGTTGACCGGTAGCGTGGGATTCACGACCAGCGACCCCGGCACGTCGACGACCTGCGTGATGCCGACCAGGTCGTTCACCGGCTTGATCGGAAACTTCAGGTAAAGGCCCGGGTTGATCGCCATCGTGCCGACATTGCCGAGCAGGAGGGTATAGCCATCGGCGTTCGCGCGCGCCGCGACTTCGACCCCGATATTGCCGGCAGCCCCCGCGCGGTTGTCGATCACGAGTTGCTGACCCAGCTCTTCGCTCAGCCGGTGCTGGAGAATGCGGCCGACAAAATCCGATGCGCCGCCCGGGGCAAACGGCACCACCATGCGCACCGGGCGCTGGGGGTAATTGGCCTGCGCCCACGCCGGCGTTGCGCTCAAGCCGGCAAGCGATACCGCAAGTGCCATACCCGCGCGCGCAGTCCGGCGCGTTACTGAATTGTTAGCTTTCATGTTCTCCTCGTCTCTGTGGTTCACTGGACACCTGGCCTGTCTCTGCAGGCCTGGCTACAACTTCGAATGTTGCCGACGGTAACTGCTAAACTTCGTTCTGTCACGCAACGACCTGAGATTAAACCATGAGTGTCCCCGCCGAGCCAAACAGCGCGCTTTTGTGCGCGGAATTCGATGCGAAGCCCCGTCCACCGGGATTCAAGCTGCCGCCCGGCGCCATCGATTCCCACGCGCACGTTTGCGGGCCCGCTTCCCGCTATCCTTATTTCAAAGATCGCATTTACACGCCGCCGGATGCGCTGTTGACTGACTACCAGCACATGCTGACAACCCTGGGCGTCGAGCGCGCAGTGCTCGTGCAACCGAGCGTCTACGGCACTGATAACAGCGCGATGCTCGACGCGCTGAAGTCAGCCCCCGCCATGTTGCGCGGCGTGGCGGTGGTTGCCGACGACATCAGCGAAACCGAATTGAAGAGCCTGCACACAGCCGGCGTGCGCGGCGTGCGCGTCAACATCGTGGACGTCAAAGACCGCAAGGCGGGCACGCTGCCGCTCGAAGCGCTGAAAAGGCTCGCCGCCAAGGTCAAGCCCTTCGGCTGGCACATGGAATTCCTGATGCACGTCGACGAGTTTCCCGATCTCGACCGCATGCTCGAGGATTTTCCGGTCGATACGGTCTACGGACATTTCGGCTACATGAAAACCGACCACGGCACCGGCAACCCGGGATTCCAGGCGCTGCTGCGCATGATGCAGGCCGGCCGCGCGTGGGTGAAACTTACCGCCCCCTACCGCATCTCCGCGCAACCGCTGCCGCACGCCGACACCAATGCCTATGCGCACTCGCTGCTGCGGGCGGCACCTTCGCAAGTCGTGTGGGGCAGCGACTGGCCGCACGTGCTGGTGAAGACCGCGATGCCGAACGACGGTGACCTCGCTAATATGCTCGCAACCTCGATTCCCGACGCCGCTCTGCGTAAGCAGGTGCTGGTCGACAATCCGGCGCGGTTGTACGGCTTCAAGTAAGCGCGTCGCGCGGCTTGCCCATCTCTCATCTCTCGCCCGGCGCCTCTCGCGACTAGTCGACCTTGATATTCGCGTCCTTCACAACCCGGGTCCAGCGCGCGAAATCTTCCTTAATATAGGCGGAGAACTGCTCGGGCGTGCTGCCCACCGCCTCGACGCCGATGCCGGCGAAGCGCTCCCTGACCGGCCCCGCACTCAGCGCCTTGACAACCGCCGCGTGCAACCGGGCGATGATATCGGCTGACGTGCCCGCAGGGACCAGCACGCCGGTGACGTTGGTCGCCTCGAAGTTCTGCACACCGGACTCGAGCATCGTCGGCACTTCGGGTATCACCGCCGCGCGCGCTTTCGACGTCACCGCCACGGCGCGCAACTTGCCCGACTTGATGTAATTCGCCGACGACGCCAGCTGATCGAACAGCAGGTCGACCTGCCCCGCTATCAGGTCGATGCCCGCCGGTGCCGCGCCCTTATACGGCACGTGGCTGAACTTAGCGCCCGTCAGCAACTGGAAGAGTTCGCCGACCAATTGGTTGGAACTGCCGGTGCCGCCGGATGCCATCGACAGGTGGCCGGGTTTAGACTTCGCAAGCGCGATCAGATCCTTGACCGTCCGCACCGGCACCGACGGATGCACGTCGAGCACGAACGGCATGGTGGCGACGAGCGAAACCGGCGCGAAATCGCGGATTGGATGATAGGGATTTTTCGGGTACAGGCTGGGTGCGACGCTTACCGTGCTGTTCGAGCCCATCAACAGCGTGTAACCGTCCGGCGCGCTCTTGGCGACGAGATCGGCGCCGATAATGCCGCCTGCGCCGGCGCGGTTGTCGACGATGAAGGTCTGACCAAGCTGCTCGGTCAGTCCCGGTGCGATCGACCGCGCGCTGATGTCAACGGCGCCGCCGGGCGCGAACGGCACGATGATGCGCACCGGTTTCGACGGGTAACCCTGCGCGGCGGCGGCCGCCGCAAACGCCAACGCGATGGCGGCAAATGCAATGCGTGTCTTCATATGTCCTCCCGAATGGGCGTTCATTTCAGCAAGCCGATTTCACGCAGGTAGCGCTGCGTGCCCGGGTGCAGCAAGTCGACGCGCGGCGCGGCGGCGAGCGTGTTCGCCATCGTCGATTCGCGCGCCTGGTCAAGGCGCTTGCCGATCGCTGCTTCGCCTTTGTGCAGCGCGCGCACGAGGCGATAAGCGACGTCGTCGGGCAAGGTCGGCCGTG
>JBDSSV010000320.1:0-5549 GCA_039928535.1 Burkholderiales bacterium | reverse complement strand
GCCGGTTGTCCAGCACTATTGTCTGCTTGAGATTTTCACCGAGCTTCTGCCCGACGATACGCGCGAGCGTATCGGTACCGCCGCCCGGCGGAAACGGCAGGATGAAGCGGATAGGTTTGGACGGATAGTCCTGCGCGCACGCGATGCCGCAGGCAAGCATCGCAGTCACGCCGCCGTACAGAGCAAGGCGTCGCATCGTTTGCCCGCTTAGCCGGCAGCGCGCGCGCGTAGACGCGACGCGAAATCGAACACCGCATCGGGGCGTTTTTCCAGCGCCCACAACACCGCGAGCAATTCACGCGCCGCCACGTCGCCGATTACCGGCATGGCGAGTTCGAGAAACTTGTCGTTCACCTCATCGTCGGTGAGCGGCATTTCAGGATCGCCTTTGCGCGTCGGTTGAAAATGATGCAACACTTTTCCGTCGTTCAGTTCGATTTCGACATGCGCCGCGCGCTGGCCGGGATAGCCTTTCGACAGTTCGGGGTCGGCGACGACTTCGACTTTGGCGAGCACTGCGCGGACGTCCGGATCGAGCAGGCGCTCGGGCGCGAACGCCACGAGGCGCACACTACCGTGCACGAGCGCGTGCGCCGTCACGTACTGCAAGCTGAACTTGGCCTGATATTCGCCTTCCGGATTTGCGTTGTCCGTGATGTCGGTGCCGGCCTTGTAGGTGGCGATCTTTATGCGCTTGACGTCGCGCCAGGTGAAGCCATGCTGCTTCTGCAGGTGCAGTACGCCGTCGATGGGCGCGAAGGTATGGCCGCAGCAGCCATGGTTTTTGAACGTCACGCGCGTGATGTGGTAGTCGACACCCAGGTCTTTGGTGGCTTTCGTCCAATCCGGATCGACGCTCATGGCGGCACCGAAACCGACTTCGCCTTCGAGCATGTCGAGCGCGCCGGTCAGGCCTTTCGCCGCGCCCATCGCCGCCATCGCGCCGACGTCGGCCGCGTGGCCGCCGTGCAGTGGCTTGGTCATCGCCTGCGAGCGAAACGCCTGCTGCAGTCCCGACGCAAATGAGCCGGCGGTGCCGAGCGCGTGCGCGATCTGGTCGCGAGTGCAGCCCAGTACCGTCGCCACGGCCGCCGCGGAGCCGAACGCGCCGACCGTGCCGGTGGTATGCCAGAACTTGTAGTGCGAAGGCATGACTGCTTCGCCGATGCGCGTCGAAGTTTCGTAACCGACGATCACGGCGCGCAGGAAAGTTTCGCCGGATGCACCGGTCGACTGCGCGGCGGCCAGCGCCGCGGATATCGTCGGGCTGCCCGGGTGGTAGCCGGCGTCGCGATAAATATCGTCGAACTCGACGGAGTGCGAGGCAGCACCGTTAATCAGCGCGGCCGCGCGCAATGTGGCGCGGCGTCCGGAGGCCAGCCGTGCATTGCCGTGATCCAGTTCTTCAGCCAGCGCCTGCTCGAGCACCGTCGCGGGCGCGACGAGACTGCCCGGCAGCAGGGCCGCGTACCAGTCGATGACCGCGCGCTTAGCGTGATGCCAGACCTCGGCCGGCAGTTTGGATGTCTGTTCTTTGAACGCGTAATCGGCGAGTTTTTGCGTCAGCATGGCACTCCTCCTTGCGACTTTATTGATCGATGCAGCAGGAAACTAATTGTCGCGGAACACGATAAGACCGTCTACCGCCACCACGCCCTGACCTTCAGGTTTTACGATGAGCGGATTGATTTCAGCTTCGTTGACGGTGCGGCCCTCGAGCGCCGCCAGTTGCGACATGGCGACGACCGCTTGCGCGAGTGAAGCGCAATCGCCGCGCGGCAGACCGCGATAGCCGCGGATCACCGCGAGGCCGCGCACCTCTTCCACCATTTCCTTAGCGGTGGCAAGGCCGACCGGCGCGATGCGAATTGCGATGTCCTTGTAGATTTCCGCCAGCACGCCGCCGGCGCCGAGCACGACGACCGGGCCGACCTGCGGATCGCGGCGGAAACCGAGAATGACTTCAGCGAGCCCTTTTTCCATGCGCTGGACCAGGATGCCGTTGATCTTTGCCGTGGGATGTTTGGCTTTGACGCGCGCGAGTATCTGCGTTGCGGCATCCTTCAGCGCGGCCGCGTCGGCTATGTTGAGAACGACGCCGCCGGCGTCGGTCTTGTGCAGGATATCGGGCGACAGGATTTTCGCCACGACGGGAAACGCGACGCCCGCGGCCTGCTCGGGTTTGGCGATAACCGCAGTCGCGGCCTGTGCGATGCCGAGTGCGGCGAATACCTTGCACGCATCGTATTCATTGATCTGTGTGCCGGGCATCGTCTTCATGAGCGCGGCCGCGGTCGCGAGTTTTTTCGAGTCGGCGGCGGGCACTTCGAGCGGCGGCGTCCAGTCGCGCCAAGCGCGTATCGCATCGGCGCACGATTCCGGCGTGCGAAAGCCTGCCACCCCCGCGTTAGTCAGCAGCCCGAGCGAGGTTTCGGCGTGCGGCGCCAAAAACGCCGCGAGCGGTTTGCCGCGGCGGTCCGCTTCCGCAATGGGCTCGATCGCGATCTGCGGATGCAGCGCGGCGGAACTGCCGACTACGGCCAGCACCAGTTCGGCGTGATCGGATGCGAGCAATTCATTGAGTACCGCGCTGTAGATTTCTTTTTTCGCGCCGGCGAGTGTGAGGTCGGTGAGCCGTGTGCGCGGAATGATGATTTTTTTCGCCGCCAGATTGTCGGCCACCTTGTCGCTGGGCGGCACGACATCGACACCGAATGTGCCTAGCCGGTCTACGACCGCGGCGGCGCCGCCGCCGGTGGTGGTCATTACCGCGACGCGATGGCGCGAGGCGGGTTTTTGTCCTGCAATCAGCGCCGGCAATTCAAACAAGTTCTCAAGCATATCGACACGCAGCATGCCGTGCGCGCGGAAGTAGGCGTCGGCAACTTCATCGGCGCCGGCCAACGCACCCGTGTGCGAGGCAGCAAGATCCTGGCCGATATCGGAGCGACCGAGCTTGTAGACGATGACGGGCTTGCCGGCCGCGTATGCACGCCGCGCCGCGTGCGCAAGCCGGTCGGCATCGCGCAGCGTTTCGAGGAACAGCAAAATCGCGCCGGTGTTGGTATCGTCGACCAGCATGTCGGCCAGCTCGCCGACGCCGATGTCGGCCTCGTTGCCGACCGAAATCAACTTGGAGAATCCGGCGCCGCGGCCGAGCCCGCGCGACAGCAGTCCGCCCGTCATGCTGCCCGACTGCGAGACGATGGCAAATGGGCCGGGCGTGATGCTATCCATCTCGAGCACCGCATTGACCGACAATGCGAACGACGGTCGTATGCTGAGTATCCCGATGCAGTTGGGGCCGAGCACGCGCACGCCGCCGGCGCGCGCGATGGCCATCACCTCTTCCTGCTGGCGGCGCCCGGCTTCGCCAGTCTCGGCAAAACCGTCGCTGTAGATCGTCGCCGTCGTTACCTTTTTCTGGACGCATTGTTCGATCGCCGCGGCGACCGCATCTTTTGGCACCATGATGAATGCGTGATCGACCGCGTCCGGCACGGACATCAGATCGGGATACGCTTTCTCACCAAAGATCTCATCGCGCCCCGGATTGACCGGGACGATGCGGCCCGTATAGCCGTGCTTGCGCAGGAAACGCTGCGGGCGCGAGGTGTTTTTCTTCGGATCGCCGGAGGCGCCTATCAGCGCGACGGTTTTCGGTTCGAACAGCGCCTGCGCCAGCGCGCGCTGGGCTTTTTCCGCCTCACGCCTCACGCCTCACCCCTCACGCTTTTCAGTTTTCGGCGGACGCTGCGAGAACGAACGTTCGAAAATGCCTTCGGCGATGCGGTTCTTGAGGATTTCGATCGAGCCGCCGGCGATCATCCAGCCGCGGCATTTGCGAAAGCAGTATTCGACCAGCGTCTCCTGCGTGTAACCCATGCCGCCCATGACCTGCATTGCCTCGTTGCAGATATCGAAGCCCGCCTGGTTGCAGAATGCTTTCGCGATCGCCGTGTCATCGGCGGAAGGGATGCCGTCGACGGCATTGGCGACCGCGCGGTAAATCAGCAACTGCCCGGCATCGAGCTTGATTTTCATATCGGCGAATTTCCACTGCAGGCCCTGGAAATCGCACAACGGGCGGCCGAACTGCTTGCGCTGCATCGCCCATTGTCGCGCTTGCTCGTACGCGTAGCGGCCGAACGCGAGCGAGCGCGCGGTATTACCGATGCGCTCGACGTTGAAGCCGGCGATCTGCTTTTTGAATCCACCTTCCTTCAGCATCACGTTTTCAGGACCGACATAGACATTGTCGAGATAGGTCTGCACCCAATCTTCGCCGTTCAGGAATTTCGAAGGCGCGCCCTGCTTGAAACCTTCAGCATCGCGTGGAATCAGCACCGAGCCGATTCCGCCCACGCCTGCGCCGAAACGCACATAGGTCAGCATCACCTCCGCGTAAGACGCGTGGGTCTGGAACACTTTGGTTCCGTTCACGCGATAACCGGCGCCGTCAGGTTTCGCTGACGTGACGAGGTCGGTCACGGCGCTGCCGGCTTCGGGCTCGGTCATGCCGACCGTGATCACCGATTCACCGGCGAGGATCTTCTTGAGGTAACGGTCTTTCTGGTCGCGCGTGCCGTACTCGGCGAGTACACGCACCGGTCCGAAATTGCCGGCCTGGATCACATCGGCGCTGCGCGGGCACACTTGCGCGACGGTCTCGATCGCGAGAATCGCGTCCATCAGCGTACCGCCCTGGCCGCCGTCTTCTTCTTTCATCGCGATGCCCATCAGGCCCTGCTCCGCGATCAGCTTCGACACGTCCCACGGATGTTCTTCCTGGTGCGCGCGCTTGAGCGCGCCGGCGGCCAGATGCTTCTCGGCGAAACCGCGCACCGAGTCGCAAAACATTTTCTGCTCGTCGCTTAAGGCGAAATCCATAGCGTGTTCCTTGTTTAGTCCGCGCGCATACCGGTCGCTTTGACGACCTGCGCAAAGCGTGCGATCTGCGCCTTGATGTAGGCGGTGAATTCCTGCGGCGTGTCGCTGATGAGTTCCGCGCCCTGGCTCGACGCGTGTTCTTTTGTCGCAGGGTCGTTCGTCATCTTCACGATGGCTGCGTTGAGTTTTGCAATGATGGGTGCCGGCGTGCCCGCGGGCGCGAGGATGCCGTTCCACGCGCCGATGTCGAAGCCAGGCAGCCCGGATTCGGCGACGGTCGGCAGATCAGGCAAAGTCGGCGAGCGGCGCGGGCTGCCGATGGCGATAGCGCGCAGGCGGCCACCCTGCACGTGCGGCAGCGCCGACGGCATCGTGACGAAACTCATTTGCACTTCGTTCGCGATCAATGCCGTGAGCTGGCCGGCGGTCCCCTTGTATGGAACCTGCACGATATTCACTTTTGCCATGAGCTTCAGCAATTCGGCGCCGAAATGTGCCGACGCACCCGTGGTGCCCGAGGCGTAATTAAGCTTGCCCGGCTGCGCGCGCGCGAGATCGATCAGCTCCTTTACGTTCTTAACCGGCAGCGCAGGATTGACGAGCAGCAGGCTGTGCGTGAGCGCGACCAGGCTGACCGGCGCGAAGTCCCTGATCGGATC
>JBDSSV010000319.1:0-5230 GCA_039928535.1 Burkholderiales bacterium | reverse complement strand
CCCGCGTGCGGGGGAGGGTTGGGGTGGGGGAACACGCGCAACATGTCGAGAGTCGCCGCCAACTGCTGGCGTTCGCGCGCGATGCGCGCCTGCCCGCGCGTCAGCTCATGATAGGCGCGCACGGCTTGTGCAATATCAGCGAGATAACGCGCGCGCGCCGACGGCACGATGGATATATTGCCGGTCGATGCACGCACGGCGACCGGCGCGAGACTGCCGGACTGCAGGACGAGCCCGGCTTCGGCCAGACGCGGCTTCAACGCGTGATACAACGCAGTCACGCCGTCATCGTTGAAGCGCGCGGCTATCGTGCCAAACACCGGCATTTCGGCAGGCGATTTGCCGAAAGCTTCGCGATTGCGCTGAACCTGCTTGGCCACATCGCGCTGCGCATCCTCGCCGCCTTTGCGGTCGAACTTGTTGATGGCAACGAAATCGGCGAAGTCGAGCATGTCGATTTTCTCGAGCTGGCTCGCTGCGCCGTACTCGGGTGTCATCACATAAAGCGACAGATCGGCCAGCGGTACGATGCCCGCATCACCCTGGCCGATACCGGAAGTCTCGACCAGCACCAGATCGAAGCCCGCGACTTTGCACGCCGCGATCACTTCGGGCAGGCAGGCAGCAATCTCGCTGCCGGCGGCGCGCGTCGCCAGCGAGCGCATGTAGATAGATTTGCTATCGATCGCGTTCATGCGAATACGGTCGCCGAGCAGTGCGCCGCCGCTTTTACGGCGCGACGGGTCGACCGCAACGAGCGCGATTTTGAGTGTGTCGTCCTGGTCAAGCCGCAAACGCCGCACCAGCTCGTCGGTCAGCGACGACTTGCCTGAACCACCGGTGCCGGTGATGCCGAGCACCGGAATTTTTTTTGTCTTGAGGGCTCGCTCCGCGAGCTGCCGCCGCAACGTTGCGTCCAGCGTGCTGTTTTCGAGCGCCGTGATCATGCGCGCGAGCGCGCGGCGGTCGCCGCCGGCCACGTCGTCTAGCTGCAATGGCTTGACCGCCGACGGATCGAAATCGCACGCCGCGAGCATGTCGTCGATCATGCCCTGCAAGCCTAGCTTGGCGCCGTCTTCCGGCGTATAGATGCGCGTCACGCCGTACGCGTGCAATTCCGCGGCCTCAACCGGCACGATCACGCCGCCGCCGCCGCCGAACACCTTGATATGCGCGCCGCCGCGTTCACGCAATAGATCGAGCATGAACTTGAAGAATTCGACGTGGCCGCCCTGGTACGAGCTGACCGCAATGCCTTGCACGTCCTCGTCGAGCGCAGCGGTCACGATTTCCTCGACCGCGCGGTTATGGCCTAAGTGGATGACTTCCGCGCCGCTCGCCTGCAGGATGCGGCGCATGACGTTGATGGACGCGTCGTGGCCGTCAAAGAGGCTGGTAGCGGTGACGAAACGTATCTTGTGCGTCGCCTTGCCGCGGCGCTGCGCTGTTTTTTCCTGGACGCTCAAATCGGTCATAATCGTCTCACCTTATTCCCTAGCTTACGCTCGTGGTACTGGCAAGGCAAAATCAGGAACAACCGGTTCTCGTGGACGCCGCCGGCACACGCCACGTCGCGGTAACGGCGGCGCCGCGCATCGTGTCGCTCGTGCCGAGCATTACGGAATTGGTATGCGATCTCGGTCTTGGCGACGCACTCGTTGGCCGTACCGGCTTTTGTATCCATCCGCGTGCCAGCGTGCGTGACATCCCGAAAGTCGGCGGCACCAAGGACGTTAACATCGCACGCATCCGCGAGCTTGCGCCGACGCACGTCATCGTCAACATCGACGAAAACGAAAAACCCACGGTCGAAGAGATTGCGCGTTTCGTGCCACATGTCGTCGTCACTCACCCGCTTGAGCCACTCGACAATCTTGCGTTGTATCGACTGCTCGGCCGTATCTTCAACCGTGTTGAGCGTGCTGAGGAATTGTGCGGTGAATTCAAGCGCGCCCACGACGAAGTCGCCGCCGCTTGCGCTGCATTGCCGCGGCGCAATGTGCTGTATCTGATCTGGTGCAAGCCGTGGATGACGGTATCGCGCGACACATACATCTCGCGCACGTTGGCACTGGTCGGCTGGGATACGCTGCCGGCACGCGCCACCGTGCGCTACCCCGAACTGGAACTCGACGCCGCGATGCTGGCCGCTATCGATCACGTTCTCCTCAGCAGCGAGCCATACCGCTTTCGCGAACGCGATATCGGCGAAGTGCAAAAACGGGCGCCGGCGGCGCAGTGCGACGTACGCCTTATCGACGGTGAAATGTGTTCATGGTACGGCAGCCGCGCGATCGGCAGTGTGCGGAATCTGGGCCGCCTGCGCCTTGCGCTTGGTTAATCGATACTGCGCACGCGTCGCCGCTGCGCGACGAAACTTCAGGCCGCCGCTTTTTTCGGGTCCAGCCGCAACTTGACATAGGACCCGGGTGCGTCTTCGAGTGCTTTCAGCTTGCCTTTGCCGGGAACGCGCGCCGGGACTTTTGCGCCGGCGTGGGCTGCAACCCATTGGGCCCAATCAGTCCACCATGAGCCGGCGTGCTGGGTCGCCGCGTCGAGCCACGCCTGCGGCGTAGCGGCGAGCTTGTCATTGGTCCAGTAGCCGTATTTGTTCGCTGCCGGCGGATTGACGATGCCCGCGATATGGCCGGAACCGCCCAGCACGAAATGCACTTTGCCGGGAAACAGCTGCGCTCCCGCGTAAGTTGATTTCCACGGCGCGATATGGTCTTCGATGGTCGATGCGAAATACAGCGGGATTTTGACTTTGTTAAGGTCGATGGGCACTTTGTTCAGGGTGATGCCGCCCGGTGTGCGCAGCAGATTGTTGATGTACATATTGCGCAGATAGAAACTGTGCATCGCCGCCGGCATGCGCGTGGAGTCGGAGTTCCAGTAAAGCAGATCGAACGGGAACGGGTCCTTGCCGAGCAGGTAGTTGTTGACGACGAACGACCAGATAAGATCGTTGGCGCGCAGCATGTTGAAGGTGGTCGCCATCTCGGAGCCTTCGAGGTAACCGCGCTCTAGCATCTTCTTTTCGAGCGCCGTGACCTGTTTCTCGTCGATGAATACCTCGAGCTCGCCGGGTTCCGCGAAATCGATCATGCTCGCGAAAAACGTCGCGCTCTTGATGCGGTCATCTTTTTTCGCCGCCATGTAACCGAGTGCCGCGGCGAGCAGCGTGCCGCCGAGGCAAAAGCCGATCGCGTCGATTTCGCGTTCGCCGGTCGCCTTTTCGATTGCGTCCAGAGCCGCCAGCGGTCCTTTGAGCAGGTAATCGTCGAACGTCTTCTGTGCGTAGGTTGCGTCGGGATTGACCCACGACGCGATGAATACGGTGTGGCCCTGCTCGGTGGCCCAGCGCACGAATGAATTCTTCTCGCGCATGTCGAGGATATAGAACTTGTTGATCCACGGCGGCAGGATCAGCAGCGGCCGTTTGTAGACTTTCCTGGTGAGCGGCGCGTACTGCACCAGTTGCATCAATTCGTTCTGATACACCACCTTGCCCGGGGTCGCAGCTAGATTGCCGCCGACCTGGAACGCGTCGGGGTCAGTCATTTTCACGCGCACCTGTTTGCCGTCGCCGCTTTCGAGGTCCTCGAGCAGATGATTGAGGCCTTTAACCAGGTTCTGCCCGCCGGAAGCGACGGTTTCGCGCAGCACTTCAGGATTGGTCAGCACGAAATTGGAGGGCGAAATTGCGTCGATGTACTGACGCGTGTAGAAATCGACTTTCTTCGCCGTGTGCGCGTCGAGACCGTGCACGCTCCCGACCGTCTGATGCATATGCTTGGCCGCGATCAAATAGGACTGCTTGATGTAGCCGTAGAGAAAATTGTTCTGCCAGTCGTCGTGCTTGAAGCGGCGGTCGCCCTTGTCCGGCTCGATCACCGGCTGCGCGGGCTGCCCGAAAAACTGCAACATCGTGTTCTGCCACAGCGACGCATAGTCCTGCCACAGTTTCAATTGCATTTCGGCGAATTTTGCCGGATCGGCGAGCAGCTTCGCGGTCATCTCGTAAAACGCCTTGGCGAGTCCCAACTCGTCGCCAAATGCGGGCGCGCCGCCCGCGCTCTGCCGCGCGATGAAGTCGCTCATGAGCTGGCTGCTGCGCTGCGCGATCTCGGCGTACGTCTGCGCGAGCTGAGTGGGATCGAGTGCGGCTTGTTGCGGTTGCTCGGCCATGCATAACTCCTTGTGGGCCAGCGCGCGTCAGGCGCGCGTAGCGGAAAATTCCATCGTCGCCGCGCGTGCGTTGCAGCTTGCGGTATACAACCGGTCGGGCTTGGGTTGCTTGACTTTAGCCGCTTATTGCATTACGTTGACGTAAAGGTTAGTGACGAATGCGATTTGATTTAATCGAGACTCCTGATTTTACACGGATATATTGCAAAGCACAAATGAGCACGACTTACACTATTACTGAGCTGGCCCAGGAATTCGCGATCACCACGCGGACGATCCGCCATTACGAGGATGAAGGGTTATTGTCGCCGCGCCGCGAAGGTCAAAACCGCCTGTTCAGCCAGCGCGACCGTGTCCGCCTGAAGCTGGCGCTGCGTGGCAAACGCCTGGGCTTTACCCTCGCGGAAATACGCGATTTGTTCAATCTCTACGACCTCGCGCGCGACGAAAATCGCCAGCTGCAGGAATTCCTGACCAAGCTGGAAAAGCGCCGCGACCTGCTTAAGCAGCAGCGTGAAGACATTGAAGTCATGCTCAATGAGATAACCTTTTTCGAGGGCCAGTGCCGTAAGCTGCTCGCGGAAAAGCCGGCCAGTGAACCTGCCGCTGCGTGATTGGCATCGTATTAACGGTCATTTTTGCTTAGTTTACGTTAACGTAAAGGTAATATGGCGGCAATGAACGGTCTGGACTTCGGCCTCGGCGAAACTCTCGGCATCCTGCGCGAGACGGTCGCCAATTTCGCGGCAAAAGAAATTGCGCCCCGCGCCGCCGCCATCGATCGCGACAACGAATTCCCGCAGGATCTGTGGCGCAGCATGGGCGCGCTCGGCGTGCTCGGCATCACCGTCGAGGAAGAATACGGCGGCACCAACATGGGTTATCTCGCGCACATCGTGGCGTTGGAAGAAATCAGCCGCGCGTCGGCCTCCGTCGGCCTGTCTTACGGCGCGCATTCGAACCTGTGCGTGAACCAGATCCGGCGCAACGGCAATGCGCAGCAGAAGAAAAGTTACCTGCCGGGATTGATTTCCGGCGA
>JBDSSV010000318.1:0-4382 GCA_039928535.1 Burkholderiales bacterium | reverse complement strand
ATGCTGAGCAACCTGTCGGTCGGCATGCCGATCGATCTGCTGTGCTATGAGAGAGACAGTCTTACAGTCACGATGCGCCGCCGCTTCGATCAGGGCGATCCGCATTTCGCGGCACTCAGCAAAGCATGGGGCGAGGGCACGCGCGCGGTGTTCCGGCAACTGCCCAATTTGAAGTGGTAGACGCGCCGGGCCATTAACTTGCGTGAATACATACTGGTGACGTGTGAGCACGGCGGCAACCAGGTGCCGCTGCGCTACCGCCCGCTGTTTCGCGGCCTGCAGAAATCGCTGCGCACGCACGCCGGTTACGACGCCGGTGCGCTGCGCATGGCGCGCGAGATGGCGGCGGCGTTCGCGGCGCCCCTCGTCGCATCCACCGTCACGCGGCTGCTGGTCGATTTGAACCGTTCGCTGGGCCACGCACGCCTGCATGCACAAACTGTCCGCGCGGCCCGGCATGAAGAACGCGCGCGCATCATTGCTGACCACTATCTGCCGTATCGCACGCGCGCCGAGAATTTCGTCGGCAAGGCCATTGCGCGCGGCCGCCGCGTGGTGCACATATCCTCGCACAGCTTCACCCCCGAGCTTAACGGCAAAGTGCGCACTGCCGATGTCGGTCTGCTGTACGATCCCGCGCGGCCGGGCGAGGTGCAATTGTGCGAGCGCTGGAAAGCAGCGCTCGAACGGGACATGCCACAGCTGCGGGTGCGCCGTAACTATCCGTACGCGGGCAAAGGCGACGGCTTGACCCGCCACTTGCGCAGCCGTTATCGGCCCGCTGCCTACATAGGCGTCGAGCTCGAAATCAACCAGGCCATCGCCGGCGGGCCGCCCCGCCGCTGGAACGCTTTGCGCGCGGCCATCATCGATGCGCTGCGCGCCGCGCTCGCATCACACTAGGAGCTTTCCATGCAAATTCGCGCTGGTTTCGAGCTTGTCTACGAGTGTCCCCAGCCGACGCCGATGATATTGATGCTGCACATCCACTACTCGCGCGCATCGGACCTCGTCTCGCCCGATCACCTGGTTACCGTCCCGTCGCTGCCGGTCAGCGCTTACCGCGATTCTTTCGGCAACTGGTGTACGCGCATCGTCGCGCCCGAGGGGGAAACGCGCCTGACCTCCGATGCCGTCGTGAACGACAGTGGCATACCGGACATCGTCGTGGCCGATGCGCGCCAGACGCCGGTCGAGTTTCTGCCCGAAGAAACGCTGGTCTACCTGCTCGGCAGCCGCTATTGTGAGACCGAGCGGCTGTCGGGCATCGCGTGGCAACTGTTCGGCCACGGGGCCACAGGCTGGAACCGAGTCCAGGCGATCTGCGATTTCGTCCATCACCACATCGAATTCGGCTACCAGCACGCGCGGAACACCAGGACCGCATGGGAAGCGTACGAAGAAAAAAGAGGTGTATGCCGCGACTACGCGCATCTCGCCGTCACGCTTTGTCGCTGCATGAATATTCCCGCGCGCTATTGCACCGGCTATCTGGGCGACATCGGCATGCCGCCGCCGTATGGCCCGATGGACTTTGCCGGCTGGTTCGAAGCATGGCTCGACGGACGCTGGTACACCTTCGACGCGAGGAACAACATACCCCGCATCGGCCGGATATTGATGGCGCGCGGACGCGACGCCTCCGACGTGGCCATCAGCACCACGTTCGGCCCCAACGTGCTGAAGAGCTTCAGGGTGTGGACGGACGAGGTGGCTAAAGGTGGATAGCTGACGGCAGTTGGCAGAATGCAGTTGGCAGTGAACGGGGTGCCGTGCTGACTCGTTCGTGGTGGGGTAACGAACCATGAACGGCCGTTCCCCCGTCCATACCTGAGGGTGCATCGCAACCTCAATCCTCCCTTGTCGAAAGTTTGACCCTTGATGGGCGCGGTGCTATCGTCGCCGCTGGGGAAAAAAGGACGTATTTTTAAAGTTCTGCCCATCGTCGAACCCACACGTTGAATTTTGCTACGGCAGGAGGATGGTATGAAACTCACTTCGCGACATATTCTCATTATCGGCGCAGCCGCAGTCAGCATTGCGGCCCTCACTTTAAGCGACCCGACTCCGCTTAATGCACAGCCGGCGGCCACAGTCGCCATCGACAATGACGACATCGGCGGCGTGGTGCGTAGCGCCAGCGGCCCCGAGGCCGGCGTCTGGGTGATCGCGGAAACGCACGATTTGCCGGTACGCTATATCAAGAGCGTCGTCACCGATGACCAAGGCCGCTACGTAGTCCCCGATCTGCCTAAAGCCAATTACGACGTATGGGTACGTGGTTATGGCCTCGTCGATTCGCCGAAGGTGAAGAGCGTGCCCGGCAAGCAATTGAATCTCACCGCGGTGCTGGCGCCGAACGAAACGGCCGCCGCGCAATATTATCCGGCGATCTACTGGTTCTCGATGATGAAACTCCCGGATGCCAAGGTGTTCGGCAGCAAGGACGCGCCGGATAACGTCAAGATGACGGACTATCTCAACGGCATGAAGAACAACGGCTGCGTCGGCTGTCACCAACTCGGGCAGTTATCGACCCGCACGATTCCGAAGTACCACCTTGACGGCAAGAAAAACCACGAGGAGGCCTGGGTCCGTCGCATCCAGTCCGGGCAGGCGGGCGAGAACATGGTCCTCCAGGCCGTCGGCGTGCTTGGCGGCATGCCGTTCAAATATCTTGCCGACTGGACCGAGCGCGTGGCCAAGGGCGAGTTGCCCGATGTCAAGCCGACGCGGCCGCAAGGCGTGGAGCGCAACATCGTGGTCACGCTGCGCGACTGGCACAATCCCAAACAGTACCTGCATGACCTGATTACCACGGACAAGCGCTACCCGACCGTCAACGGCTACGGGGCAATTTACGGGCAATGCGAGCATGCCTGCAATGACATGCCTATCCTCGACCCCGTGAAGAACGTGGCGACGAATTTTGTGTTGCCCACGACACCCGACATGCCGTTTGCACTCGGGCCCGGCAATGCCGGCTCGGTCAAGATTCTGCAGCCCTCCGCCTATTGGGGCGAAGAAAATATTTGGGACAGCAGAGCCAACAATCACAACTCGATGTTCGACCGCAAGGGCCGCGTCTGGCTCGCGGCGACCGGCCACAAGCCGGCCAATCCCGACTTCTGCAAGAAAGGCTCGACTCATCCGTCGGCCGTGGAGTTCCCGCTCAACAGCACTAACCGCCGCATCACGATGTACGATCCGAAGACCGGCAAGTACACCGCCTATCAGACCTGCTTCGGCTCGCATCATCCGCAGTTCGGCTACGACGCCAACGAGACGATATGGGCAAGCACCGGTGGCGGGGGCGGCAACGTCGGCTGGCTCAACACCAAGATGCTCGACGAGACTGGCGACATAGAAAAGTCGCAGGGCTGGACCGCGCTGGTAATGGATACCAACGGCAACGGCCAGCGCGACGAGTACACCGAGCCGGGCAAGCCGATGGACCCGACCAAGGACATGCGCATCGGTGCGACTTTCTACGCCGTGATGCCGAGCCCTACCGACGGCTCGGTGTGGGGCACGATCCGCGGCAACCCGGGCGCCGTTGTGCGCATTGATCCGACCAAGAACCCGCACAAGTCGCTGGCCGAGCAGTACAACGTCCCGTTGCCGGGCTTCGGTCCGCGCGGCGGCGACATTGACATGCAGGGCCGTGTATGGGTTTCACTCGCGAGCGGCCACATGGGCGTGTTCGACCGCCGTCTCTGCAAAGGCCCGCTTAACGGTCCGAAGGCGACGGGCAATCATTGCCCCGAAGGCTGGGCGTTCCACCAGTACCCGGGTCCTGGCTTCAAGGGCATCGGCGACAACAGCGCCGAGTCGAGCTATTACTCGTGGGTCGATCAGCACAACACGTTCGGAATGGGCGATGACATTCCGATGTCGACCGCCAACCTGATGGACGGACTCGTTGCCCTCGGCAAGGACGGCAAGATGGTTTCGATTCGCGTCCCATATCCGCTCGGCTTCTTCGCCAAGGGCTTTGACGGCCGTATCGACGATCCGAAGGCGGGCTGGAAAGGCCGCGGCCTGTGGGCTGCAAACGGCGACCGCACGCCGTGGCTGATCGAGGGCGGCAAAGGCACCAAGCCGCTGGCGGCGCAATTCCAAATGAGGCCCGATCCACTGGCACACTGAGATCGAGGTGTGAAATCGCGGCGGCGCGGCTGACACGAATCGCGCCGCCGCTCCCTTTTCGGGGAAGTCTGATGGACTTTGTACTGGATTACATTTCCGTCAACACGTTCTGGACCATCCTGTCCATCACGCACGCGTTGCTCGCGGTGGCATTGCTCGGTGCGCTGACGCATCAGGCGGCCGCCGTGCTGGCGCCGTCGCGTGCCGGCGCCGCCGGCGGCTTCGTCACCCAC
>JBDSSV010000317.1:0-8216 GCA_039928535.1 Burkholderiales bacterium | reverse complement strand
ATGCTTCAATGATGTCAGTCATTATTAATACACGTTGCTCTACAGTAGTTCGCCCCGATCCGTATTCGAAAGCAGTATGCCACGCGCAATTCTGGCATGCGCGGCACTTGCCGGCACGGGGGTAATGCTAGAATGCCGGTCGCTGCGACAACACTCCTCGAAGAACAGTGCCGCTCCCCGCCTCCGACCAGCCCGTCAGCCGCCGCATCTACGGCGGCTTCGTGTGGTCGCTCGCCATACTTGCCGCCATACTCGCCATCGGCACCGCCGGCTACCGCGTAATCGGCGGCGACAAGTATTCGCTGCTCGACTGCTTTTACATGACGTTCATCACGATCGCGACGATCGGATTTTCCGAGATCGTCGATCTGACCGCTCATCCCGAAGGACGGGTGTTTACCGTATTCGTCGGTTTCGCCGGCATCGCCGCAATGACCTATCTCACCTCGACCGTGACGGCCTTCCTGATCGAGGGCAGGATCAACGAAGCACTCTGGAGACGACGGATGGAAAAGCAAATCCACAAACTGCAAAACCATTACATCATCTGCGGCATCGGACGCGTCGGCCGCAATGTCGCGCACGAACTCACCAGCACCCGGCGCACTTACGTGGTGATCGACGAGGACATGCACTCGATCGATACCCATCTCGAGAAGTTTCCCGACCACGTGTACATCCACGGCGACGCCAGCGACGACGACGTGCTGCAGAAAGCGCACATCGAAACCGCCACCGGCGTGTTCGCGGTGACCGGTGACGACAACAAAAACCTCGTCATCAGTCTCACCGCCAAGCAGTTGAACCCGTGTGTCCGTGTGGTCGCGCGCTGCCACGAGATCCGCAACACCGACAAATTGCGCAAAGCGGGTGCTGACGCGATAGTGTCGCCGGATTTCACCGGCGGACTGCGCATCGCGTCAGCGATGATCCGCCCGCACGTGGTGACATTTCTCGACCGCATGCTCAAGTCCGACGAAAATCTGCGCGTCGAGGAAGTCATCGTGCCCGCCGGCTTTGCCGCGCGTACGATCAGGGAGTTCAACCTGCCGGACCGCAATCACATCCTGCTCGCATTGCGCGAAAACGACCAATGGGTGTTCAATCCCGAACCCGCGCATGCGCTGCGCGCCGGCATGACGCTCGTGATCATGGCGACACCGGAAGGCCGCAAGGCGGTGGAACAAGCGCTGGGCTGAGACCAGGTCAGGCGCGCTTGCGCGCGAAGCGCAGTGAAGCGGCTAGAACGGAATGTCGTCGTCCATGTCGTCGAACGACGCGCCGCCGCCTTTTTTCGCGGCCGGTTTGTCGCCACCCGCGTTTGCCGCAGACGACGCTGTCTTCGGCTCGCCGCGCGCCATCGAATCCGAGCCGCCGGCGCGCGAGCCCAGCATCTGCATGCGGTCGGCCACGATCTCTGTCGTGTAGCGGTCTTTGCCTTCCTTGTCCTGCCATTTACGCGTTTGCAGCCGGCCTTCGATATAGACCTGCGAGCCCTTTTTCAAATACTCGCCGCAGATTTCGGCGAGCTTGGCGAAGGTCGAAACGCGGTGCCATTCCGTGCGCTCCTGCTGCTCGCCACTCTTGTCTTTCCATTTGTCGGTGGTGGCCAGGCTGAAATTGCACACGGCGCCGCCATCGGGCAGAAAGCGCGACTCGGGGTCCTTGCCGAGGTTGCCGACCAATATTACTTTATTTACTGATGCCATAAACGGCCTCCAATTCGTGCCAGTTGGTTAGTTAATGTCTTCGATCAATCGTAACACGACGCGTTCGT
The DNA here is from genome assembly GCA_039928535.1 of Burkholderiales bacterium. Classification (GTDB taxonomy): domain Bacteria; phylum Pseudomonadota; class Gammaproteobacteria; order Burkholderiales; family SG8-41; genus PALSA-1004. The sequence goes on along the minus strand of JBDSSV010000317.1, from coordinate 6,439 downwards.
CATATCTCGCCGCGTCAACTTTGAGCCTCGCAGTGCGCTCCCCGGCCGCCAGCTTCACCTCCCGCACGCCGGGCTGCGCCTTCAGCCGCGCCAGCAGCGAGCTCGCCTGCGTGTTGTCGAGCGCCGGAATCGCGTAAACCCGCGTCACGGCGGGGGTTCGCATCCCGGCGGCAACGACCAGCCACGCAGCGAGCAGCACGGCGTCGAATGCGAAGACCCCGCGCGCGCCGAAATGCTGATACAGAAATCCGCCGCCCGCCGCACCCACGAACGTGCCCAGAAACTGGACGCTGCTGAAGATGCCGATGGCGACACCTTTGGCGCCCGCCGGCGCCAGTTTGGAAATCAGCGATGGCAGCATCGCTTCGAGCACGTTGAACGCGCTGAAGAAAATCAGCAGGAAGACGGCGATCGGCATGATGCCGTTCAGCAGCCACGGCATGGCGAGCTGGCCGGCAAGTATCACCGCAACGGAGCCGACAAACACGACCTTGCTGCGGCCGTACTTTTCCGCCAGCAGAATGCCCGGCAGCATGATGACGAAGGAGCCCAGCATGACCGGCAGATAAACCTGCCAGTGATCGCCGACGGCGAGGCCGGCATCGCGCAGCGACAGCGGCACCACCACAAACAATGCCATCAGTACCGCCTGCAGCACGAAAATGCCGAGATTCAGCCGCGCAAGTTCGGGTTCCCGCATCACCTGCATCAAAGCCGGCGGCGTCGAGGGCGCCGCGTCGGACGCCAGCAGACTGGAATCGGGGATCGCGTAAACCACGATCATCGCGGCCAGCGACAGCACGCCGGTCATCACGAAAATACCGGGCACGCCTATCACGTGATTGAGCCACGGGCTGGCCACCAGTGATAGCGCGAACGTGAGGCCGATGGTCGAACCTATCATCGCCATTGCCTTGGTGCGATGCTCTTCACGCGTCACGTCGGCAGCCATCGCCATCACCGCCGCCGAGATTGCGCCCGCGCCCTGCAGCACGCGACCAAGGATGACGATGTAAATATTGCCGGCGGCGGCGGCGACAAAACTGCCCGCCGCAAATATCGCGAGCCCGAAATAGATTACCGGCTTGCGGCCGTAGCGGTCGGACAGCCAGCCGAACGGGATCTGCAGGAAGGCCTGCGTCAGCCCATACGCGCCGAGTGCCAAGCCCACCAGCGTGAGACTGTTGCCGCCGGGGATATGTTCGGCGTAGATCGCAAACACCGGCAGGATGACAAACATGCCCAGCATGCGCAGCCCGAAAATGGCCGCGAGACTGACGCTCGCGCGCAGTTCGGCGGCGCTCATGCGGGACGCGGAAGACGTCATGAAATACAGGTTTGGGAGAGGCAGGAAAGTCCGGTATATTAGCAGGTTTACTTCAGCAATCAGACCACTTGCCTAACCACAAACCGACCGTCGTGCGCCTGCAAACTGCAGGGCCGGATGCTGCCGTCAGAAACGCCGGCCTCATCCGCATCCGCGGCGCGCGCACGCACAACCTGAAAAACGTCAGCCTCGACCTGCCGCGCAACCGGCTGATCGTGATCACCGGCCTGTCGGGCTCGGGAAAGTCGTCGCTCGCGTTCGACACGCTGTACGCCGAGGGCCAGCGCCGCTACGTCGAATCGCTGTCGACGTACGCGCGCCAGTTCCTGCAGATGATGGAGAAACCCGACGTCGACCTCATCGAAGGCCTCTCGCCGGCGATTTCGATCGAGCAGAAGGCGACTAGCCACAACCCGCGCTCGACCGTCGGCACCGTCACCGAAATCCACGATTATCTGCGCCTGCTGTTCGCGCGCGTCGGCGATCCGCACTGCCCCGATCACAACATTGTGCTCGAGGCGCAAAGCGTTTCGCAGATGGTCGACCACGTACTGGAGTTGCCGGAAGACACCAAGCTCATGATCCTGTCGCCGCTGATCGTCGGCCGCAAGGGCGAGCAGGTCGATCTCTTCGACGAGCTGCGCGCGCAGGGCTTCGTGCGCGTGCGCATCGACGGCAAGGTGCACGAGATCGACGCCATTCCGAAACTCAAAAAGAACATCAAGCACACCGTTGAAGTCGTGGTCGATCGCCTCAAGGTGCGCCCCGAGCTGAAGCAGCGCCTCGCCGAATCGTTCGAGACCGCGCTGCGCCACTCCGACGGACGCGCGCTCGCGGTCGAAATGGATAGCGGCAAGGAACATCTCTTTTCCGCGAAATTCGCGTGCCCAATCTGCACGTATTCGCTGCCCGAACTCGAGCCGCGGCTTTTCTCCTTCAACAACCCGATGGGCGCGTGCCCGCGCTGCGACGGGCTCGGCCACATCAGCTTTTTCGATCCCAAGCGCGTCGTTGCGTATCCGCACATGTCGCTGGGCGCCGGCGCCATCCGCGGCTGGGACAAGCGCAATCAGTTTTATTTCCAGATGCTGCAGTGCCTTGCCACGCATTACCACTTCGATCTGGAGACGTCGTATGAAGAACTACCGACGCCTATCCAGAACGCGATACTGCACGGCTCGGGCAGCGAGAAAATCAAATTCATCTACATCGGCGAACGCGGCAGCAAGTCGCAGCGCGAGCACACGTTCGAGGGCATCATCCCCAACCTCGAGCGCCGCTACCGCGAAACCGATTCGCTGACCGTGCGCGAAGAACTCGCCAAGTATCTCAACAGCCAGGTCTGTCCCGAATGCGACGGCACGCGGCTGCGGCGCGAAGCGCGCAACGTGCACGTGGCGGGCCAGGCGATCTACGAAATCAGCGCGCTGCCGCTGAAGCAGGCCGCGATTTTTTTCAGCGCAGTGAAAATAACCGGCAACAAGCTCGCGATCGCCGACCGCATCATCAAGGAAATCATCAACCGCATCGCCTTCCTCAATGACGTCGGGCTCGACTATCTGTCGCTCGACCGTTCCGCGGACACGCTGTCCGGCGGCGAAGCGCAGCGCATACGTCTAGCCAGCCAGATCGGCTCGGGCCTGACCGGCGTCATGTATGTGCTCGACGAGCCGTCGATCGGCCTGCATCAGCGCGACAACGCGCGGCTGCTCGACACGTTAAAGCGCCTGCGCGACATCGGCAACACGGTGATCGTCGTCGAGCACGACCAGGACGCCATCGAGCATGCGGATCACGTCGTCGACATCGGGCTCGGCGCCGGCGAGCACGGCGGACGCATCATCGCGCAGGGCACGCCTGACGACATCCGCAACAACGCCGAATCGCTGACCGGCCAGTACCTAACGGGACGCCGGCGCATCGAAGTGCCGGGGCTGCGCCACAAGCCTGATCCGAAACGCCTGCTCGGCATCGCCGGCGCGCGGGGCAATAATCTGAAAGACGTCGGCGTCAACGTGCCGGTCGGCCTCTTCGTGTGCGTGACCGGCGTCTCCGGCTCCGGCAAATCGACGCTGATCAACGACACGCTCTACAATGCCGCCGCGCGCCACCTCTACGGCAGCACCGCCGAGCCCGCCGCGCACGCGGCGATCAACGGGCTCGAGCATTTCGACAAAGTCGTCAACGTGGACCAAAGCCCGATCGGGCGCACGCCGCGTTCCAATCCAGCGACATACACCGGCCTTTTCACGCCGATCCGCGAGCTGTTCGCCGGCGTGCCGATGGCGCGCGAGCGCGGCTACGGGCCGGGCCGTTTTTCCTTCAACGTCAAGGGCGGCCGCTGCGAAGCCTGCCAGGGCGACGGTGTACTCAAAGTCGAGATGCACTTCCTGCCCGACATCTACGTGCCGTGCGACGTGTGCCGCGGACAGCGCTACAACCGCGAGACGCTGGAAGTCCAGTACAAAGGCAAGAGCATCACGCAAGTGCTCGCGATGACGGTCGAGCAGGCGGCGGAATTTTTCGGCGCGGTACCGGTCGTCGCGCGCAAGCTGCACACGCTGCTCGACGTCGGCCTCGGCTACATCACGCTCGGCCAGAGCGCGACGACTTTGTCAGGCGGCGAAGCGCAGCGCGTCAAACTCTCGCTCGAACTTTCCAAGCGCGATACCGGCCGCACGTTATACATACTCGACGAACCGACCACCGGCCTGCACTTCCACGATATCGATCTCCTGCTGCGCGTGCTGCACCGCCTGCGCGACCACGGCAACACCGTTGTCGTCATCGAGCACAACCTCGACGTCATCAAGACCGCCGACTGGATCATTGATCTGGGTCCCGAGGGCGGCGACGGCGGCGGACGCATCATTGCGGAAGGCTCACCGGAGGTTATTGCCAAGTCCGCGGCGAGCCACACGGGGCAATATCTCAAGAGTGTGCTGGTTTAGAGCAATCCAAAACCGAATCAGCCGCAGATAAACGCAGATAAACGCCGATGAAAGTCAAAAGCTCACGTATGCGATCAACGCCTTTGAATTTATCTGCGTTTATCTGCGTTTATCTGCGGCTCCAAGTGTTTTGTTATTGACCGCATGACTCCCCGCGAACTCCTGCTCGGCAGCTTCAAAGCAGCGGTTGCCGCAGCCGACCCGCTGCACATCGTGCCGCAGCATTTGCCACCGCCGCCTGCCGGCCGCACGCTCGTCGTCGGCGCGGGTAAAGCTGCGGCGGCCATGGCGCTCGCGGTGGAGCAGCACTGGCCGGCAGGCGCGCCGCTCGACGGCACGGTTATCACGCGCTACGCGCACGGCCTGTTGACCAACCGTATCAGCGTGATCGAAGCCGGCCATCCGGTGCCCGACGAAGCCGGCGAAAAGGCGGCGCAGCGCATATTTGACAGCGCAAAGCGGCTGTCGAAAGAGGACTTGCTGCTCATGCTCGTATCGGGCGGCGGCTCGGCGCTGCTGAGTCTGCCCGTCGAAACGATATCGATGGCCGATCTGAAAAACGTTACGCGTGAATTACTCCGTTGCGGCGCGATGATCCAGGAAATCAACACCGTCAGAAAGCATCTCTCGCTGATTCAGGGCGGCCGGCTCGCTGCGGCGTGCAAAGCAAAGATACTGGCACTGGTGATTTCGGACGTGACCGGCGACGATCCCACGCACATCGCATCGGGCCCCTGCGCGCCGGACCCGACGACTTACCAGGACGCGCTCGACATCCTCGGCCGCTACGATTGCAAAGTCCCCGGCCCGGTGCGCTCGACGCTGGAACGCGGCGTACGCGGCGAGCTCGCTGAAACGCCGAAGCCCGGCGACAAGATATTTGCCGAAACCGAGAACCGCGTGATCGCGACGGCGCAGCAGTCGCTGCAGGCGGCCGCAAAGTTTTTCGAGGCCAACGGTGTGCGCGCGGCGATTCTCGGCGACAGCGTGACAGGCGAAGCGCGCGAAGTCGCCAAGGTCTACGGCGCGCTCGCGCGCCAAGTCAAAGTGCACGGGGCGCCGTGGCAACCGCCGGTAGCGTTGATATCCGGCGGCGAATGCACAGTCACCGTGCGTGGCAAAGGACGCGGCGGACGCTGCGCGGAATTTCTGCTCTCGCTGGTCGACGATTTGGCGGGCGCTGACGGCATACATGCACTGGCGTGCGACACCGACGGCATCGACGGCACTGAAGACAACGCCGGCGCCATCGCGGCGCCCGATTCGCTTTCGCGCGCGGCGAAACTCGGCGTGCAGGCCGACAAGCTGCTCGCGAACAACGACGGCTACAGTTTTTTTGCCGCCCTCGACGATCTCATCGTCACCGGCCCGACGCGCACCAACGTTAACGATTACCGCGCAATTCTGATTCGTTGATCCGGCAAAGCAGCCAGTTGCGCTTAAGCCCGTTCGTGCTGATGGATAGAAGCACGGCTCCGCGCTTAATCGTTCACCCCCTTCGCTACATCAGGACAGACTCCTACACATCAGGGTGAGCTGTCGTTCTGGGTAACTTCCCCCGAGTCAAGGGTTGACATCAGCCGCCGTTCGGCGCGCAATGTCGGCCGCAAGTCAAATCAACTATTACCTAGAGCGAGGAATCGATGAAAACAGAACTCATGTATCTGGTGTGGGCCACGGTTTTGACGGCCGTCATCTGGATTCCGTACATCGTGGACCGTCTAATGGTGGAAGGCTTGATGGGCGCGGTCGGCTATCCCGCCAACCCCAAGCCGCAATCGCCGTGGGCGCAGCGCATGAAAGCGGCTCACTACAACGCGATAGAGAACCTCGTCATATTTGCCGCGCTCGTGCTCGTCGCGCAGGACGCCGGCGTCAGCAACAATGCGACAGTCATGGCCTGCATGATTTATTTCTGGGCGCGGGTGGTGCACCTGCTGGCGTACACGCTTGCAATACCCTGGGTGCGCACACTCGCTTTCGCCGCTGGCTTTTTCTGCCAGATGACGCTAGCCTGGCAGTTGCTCGCGCGCTGACATGGTTGCCAAACTTATCGTCGCGTTATGCGTGTGCGTCTGTGTCGGCATCTCCGGTCATGCCGTGGCCGCCGAGACCACGCGGGTCGTTGCAAGCGGCGAGACCGCGCCGGACTTCACACTCG
>JBDSSV010000316.1:0-4213 GCA_039928535.1 Burkholderiales bacterium | reverse complement strand
AACGTGACCAAGGACATCGACGAAGCCCGCGCCGGCGACATCTGCGCGTTCGTGTCGATGAAAGATACGGAAACCGGCGATTCGCTTTCCGACCCCGATCACCAGGCGCTGCTCGAGCGCATGCGCTTTCCCGATCCCGTCATTAGTGTCTCGGTTGAACCCAAGACGCGCGCCGACGTTGAAAAAATGTCGACCGCGCTCTACAAAATGGCGAAAGCGGACCCGTCGCTGCGCCTGGCGGTTGACCAGGAAACCGGCCAGACGGTGTTGCGCGGCATGGGCGAGCTGCATCTGGAAGTGACCATCGATCGCATGCGCACCGAGCTTGGCGTTGAAGCCGTCATGGGCAAACCCAAGGTCAGTTTTCGCGAAGCCTTCGGCAAAGTCGTCGAACACGTCTACACGCACAAGAAGCAGTCGGGCGGCTCAGGTCAGTTCGCCGAGGTCAAAATGGTGTTCGAGCCGCTGCCGGCAGGCACCGGCGTGGAATTCGTCGACGAGGTCTCCGGCGGGCGTATACCGCGCGAGTTCATCCCGTCGGTCGAACACGCGATCCGCACGGAGTGCAAGAAAGGGCAGGTAGCCGGCTACGAAGTGGTCGACTTCAGGGCCCGTCTGCTCGACGGCAAGTTCCATGACGTCGACAGCTCGGCATTGGCGTTCGAAATCGCTGGCCGCGCGTGCTTCCGCGAATCGCACCGGGCGAGCAAACCGAAGCTGCTGGAGCCGGTGATGAAAATCGAAGCTGTTACCGAAGCCGATTATCTGGGCGACGTGATCGGCGACATCAACCGCCGCCGCGGACAGGTAACCGACCAGGGGCAAAAAGGGCCGAGCGCTTTCGTGCAGGGCTTCGTGCCGCTGGCGGAAATGTTCGGCTACATCAACTTCCTGCGCTCGGCGACCAGCGGTCGCGGCACCTTTACGATGGAGTTCGACCACTACGCCGAAGTGCCGGCGGGTCTCGTCGACAAGTTGATGGAGAAAGAAGCCGCTTAAGCCGGTAGTCGCGCAACGGCGCCGGCGACCGCCGGCGTCACGATTCCGGCTTGAGTCCCGCCTTGCGTGCGACCTCGGTCCAGCGCGCCACTTCGCTTTGCACAAACGCCGCGAACTCCGCAGGCGTGCTGCCGACGGTTTCGGCGCCTTCGCGCTGGAAGCGCTGGCGGATTGCGGGCAGCGCCATCACGCGCACGTATTCGCGGTAGAGCGCGTCAATGATCGCGGGCGGTGTTTTCGCCGGCGCCCAGATGCCGTACCAATGCGGGATGTCGATGCCTTTGACGCCGGCTTCATCGAGCGTCGGCACTTCAGGAAATACCGCCGTGCGCTTGATGGTCGAAACCGCGAGCGCGCGCAGCTTGCCGGCCTCGACGTGCGATCGGATTACCGGCGGCACGATGAATCCGTAGGTCGCTTCGCCTGAAATGAGCGCGGTGGTCGCGGGAGCAGCACCCCGATACGGCACGTGAATGCTGCGGATGCCGACAACCTGCTGAAAGAGTTCGCCGACGACGTGCGAAATAGAGCCGAGCCCCGTCGAGGCAAACACGAACTCTCCCGGGCGCCGCTTGGCGAGCGCCAGAAATTCGCGCACGTTTTTGACCGGCAGCGCCGGCGGCACGACGAGGACGTTCGGGATGCGCACGAGCTGCGTGACCGGCGTCAGGTCGCGTATGACATCGTAGCCGAGCTTCGCGTAAAGCGGCCGGCTCGTGATCATGCTCGCGGTGTGGATCATGATCAGGTATCCATCAGGCGCCGCGCGCGCAACGGCTTCCGCAGCGATGTGGCCGCTCGCGCCCGAGCGGTTTTCCACCACGACCGGCTGGCCAAAGGTTTTGGTCATCTCGACCGCCATCACGCGCATGAACACGTCGGTGCCGCCGCCGGGCGCGAAGCCGTCGAGCACGACGATGGGGCGGCTCGGCCAATCCGCGGCCTGCAAAGTGAATGCGGCGAGCAGCGAAATGCACGCGACTATCAGCTCATCGACTTTCATCGTTTCGCGCTCACCCGGTTGAATTCCGCCAGGGCCGCGCGCGCCTTGTTCCACGCGGCGTCCGCGCGGTTGTAATTGTTGACGGCGTCGGTCCACTCTTTGGCCGCGCTCCCCGCAGCGGATGACTTGGCCTGCATCTGGCGTCGCTCGGTCTTGCTCGCGCGCCGGTCGAACCCGGGCTTGCGCCGGTCGGTTGCAACGCTGCGACGCTCAGCCCGCACGGGCGCGGCCTCGGCAGTTTTCTCGCGCTCGGCGCGTGCGCGCGCGACAGCAGCCAGCGCCACATCCGCCCCATCGCGCGCCGTCTTGGCTTTAACGACGTCGGCTTCGAGAGCTGCACGTTTGTGGGTCAGGGCCTCGACGCGATCGAGTTCGGCGAGCGCGGCGGTAAGCTTCTCGACCTCCGCGTTGGCTTTGTTCCAGTCGGCATCGGCCTTGCTCCAGCTGGTGCGGACGATGTCGTAGCTGACGCTGGCGTCGGTGTGCTTGCGCCAGTCGGCGCCCGCCTTGGCGCGTTCCGCGCTGGCCAACTCGCGCTCCATGCGCGCATTGGCCAGTGCGGTTTCGATTTTTTCACGTGCGTTCATGGTGAGCGGAAGGGTGTAGCCGATTTCAACGATTGGACCGCAAGTGTATATCCAGCGCGCGTCGTTTTACCAGCGCCGCGACGGCCGGGATCAATCGGCGCGCGCGCCGGTCGCCTTGATGACCTTGCCGTACTTCGCGTACTCGTTGCGGATATAGGCCGCGAATTCCCGCGGCGTGCTGCCGACCGGATCGGCTACCAGCATGGTCAGCCGGTCCTTGAATTCGGCCGAGTTGACCACTTTGACCGATTCGCGCTGCAGCTTGTCGATGACACTGCGCGGGGTTTTGGCGGGAGCGCACAGCCCGTACCAGCCGTTGGCCTGATATTGCGGCCAGCCGGACTCCGCGAACGTGGGCACGTTCGGCAAATCGGGCCAGCGGGCGGCGCGGGCGAGCGCGAGCGCTTTCAGCCGCCCGCTTTTGACATGCGGAGCGACCGAGGGCGCACTGTTGATCTGCAGGTCGACGCGCCCGGAGATCGTGTCATTCATGGCGTCGCCGCCTCCTTTGTACGGGATATGCAGCAGGTCGATGCCCGCCATCGTCCTGAATATCTCGACCGCCAGATGCGACACCGAGCCCGGGCCGCCCGAAGCGTACGACAGCTTGCCCGGCGCCGCTTTGGCGGCGGTGACAAGATCATTGAGGGTAGTGACCGGGAGCTTGTTGGTCACCACCGCCAGTATCGGCGTCGTCGCGAGCAGCACGATGGGCTCGAAGTCCCTGATCGGATCGTAAGGCACATTTTTGAAGAGCTGCGGGCTCGTGGCCTGCGTTGCGGTCGAGCAGAAAAGCAGGGTGTAGCCGTCAGGCGTCGCCTTCGCCACGATATCGGCGCCGATCAGCGCGCCGCCGCCGCCGCGGTTCTCGAGTATGACCTGCGTGTTCAGGCTCTCGCTAAGATGGTGCACGAGCGGGCGCGCGATGTTGTCGTTCGCGCCGCCGGGAGGGTAAGGCACGATTAAACGAATCGGCTTGGACGGATAGTTTTGCGCGAGCGCCGGCACCATGCAGGTAAGCGCCAGCAGCGGCAACCAAAAATGTCGCACGACTTTCATCGGTAATCCTCCTCCGGACGCAGCGTTACTCTCCTGGCGCCATAGCGCAATGTTAGAACATTTCGACCTGGCGGTGCGGCGCTGTTATCCTTCGGCCATAACTAAAAGTGGCGGGCACGGAGGAGCATGAGAGATTCGAAGGGCGCACACGCGCCATGAGTGCGCTTGCCGAAAGCCCGGCGCTGGCGCCGTTTCGCATCCGCAGTTTCCGTTTTCAGTGGCCTGCCGACATGGCGACGTCGTGGGCTTTCGAGATGGAGTCGCTCATACTCGGCTGGTACATTCTGGTCGAAACGCGGTCGGTGTTGATGCTCGCGGTGTTCGCATCGCTGCAATTCACCGGCACGCTGATCGGCCCGCTGTTCGGCGTCGCCGGCGACCGACTGGGCCACCGCAACCTGCTGTGCGCGATGCGCGCGGCGTATGCCCTGCTGGCGATTACGCTGATGGCACTGACTTTCAGCGGCACGCTCACGCCGGTCCATGTATTTATCATTGCGGCGCTGACGGGCCTCGTGCGACCGTCGGACATCGGTATGCGCGCGACCGTGGTTGGCGCGACCAT
>JBDSSV010000315.1:0-5211 GCA_039928535.1 Burkholderiales bacterium | reverse complement strand
CTCACGGCGTAAGCCATGCATTGCCCTTTCTGCAAGGCGGCTGACACCCAGGTCATCGATTCGCGCGTCAACGATGACGGTGACAGCATCCGCCGGCGGCGGCGCTGTGCGGCATGCAACAAGCGCTTCACGACTTACGAAACCGTCGAGCTGCGCATGCCGCAGCTCGTCAAGCAGGACGGCAGCCGCACCGAATTTGATCTCGACAAGCTGCGCACGGGCTTCATGCGAGCGCTGCACAAGCGTCCGGTGCCAACGTCGCTGGTGGACGATGCGGTGGCGACGATCACGCAGCAGGTGCTCGCGCTCGGCGAGCGCGAGATCGAATCGCGCCGCGTCGGCGAAATGGTGATGAAAGAACTCTACAAGCTCGACAAGGTCGCCTACATCCGCTTCGCGTCGGTCTACAAAAGCTTCCAGGACGTCGACGATTTCCAGGACGCCATCAAGGAAGTGCAGAAGCCCGCGGGCAAGAGCAAGTAGGTTCCCATGAGCGGCGCAGCGGACAATCAATTCATGGCGCGCGCATTAGAGCTGGCCGAGCGCGGGCTGTACACGACCACGCCAAATCCGCGCGTCGGCTGCGTGCTCGTGCACAATGGCGCAGTGGTCGGCGAAGGCTGGCATGAGCGCGCGGGAGGCCCGCACGCCGAAGTGGTGGCTTTACAGGCAGCGGGGTTGCGTGCACGCGGTGCCACGGCCTACGTGACACTCGAGCCCTGCCACCACCATGGCCGCACGCCGCCGTGTGATGAAGCATTGATTGCCGCCGGCGTCGCGCGGGTAGTTGCGGCGATGCAGGATCCCGATCCGCGCACTGCCGGGCAGGGCATGGCACGACTGCAGCAGGCGGGCGTCGTGGTCGAAGCGGGCGTTATGGAAGATGCAGCGCGTGCGCTCAATCGCGGTTTTATCTCGCGCGTCACGCGCGGGCGTCCGTGGACGCGGATGAAACTCGCCGCCAGCCTCGACGGCAAAACCGCGCTGCTGAACGGCAAGAGCCAGTGGATTACCGGCGAGGAAGCGCGCAACGACGGTCATCACTGGCGCGCGCGCGCGTGCGCGGTGCTGACCGGCATCGGCACGGTACGCGACGACGATCCGCAATTGAACGTGCGCGCGGTGACGACGCCGCGGCAACCTTTACGCGTGGTCATTGACAGCCGTCTCGAGCTGCCGCTGACCGCGCGCGTGCTCGCAGGCGGCGGCGTGCTGGTCGCGTGCGCGGTCGCGGATGAGCCGAAAGCATCGCGCTTGCGCGATACGGGCGCCGAGATTGTCGTGCTGCCGAACGCGGCGGGCAAGGTCGAGCTGCCGGCCCTGATGCGGGAACTCGGCCGGCGCGGCGTTAACGAACTGCATGTCGAGGCCGGCCATAAACTCAACGGGTCGCTGCTAAACGAAGATTGCGTGGACGAGTTGCTGCTGTATATGGCGCCTTGTCTCCTCGGCGAGCGTGCGCGCGGCATGGCGGACCTGCCCGAGCTGGCGGATCTCGCGGCGCGGCGCCGGCTGAAAATAAACGAAGTGCGCGCAATCGGCGCCGATCTCCGTATCATTGCCGGTCTGGAAAAAACATAACCATGTTTACCGGGATCATAGAAGCGATCGGCAGCGTGCGCGAAGTCACGGCCGCGCCGGGCGGCGCGCGCATTGCCATCGATGCGGCTGCACTGCCGCTCGGCGATGTAAAGATCGGCGACAGCATTGCCGTGGACGGCGTGTGCCTGACTGTCGTTGCGGTGCACGGCCAGCAACTCACCTTCGACGTATCGCGCGAAACGCTGGGTTGCACCGCGGGCTACGCGCAGGGCGCGGCGGTGAATCTAGAGAAATCGCTGCGCCTGGCCGACCGCCTCGGCGGACATTTGGTCAGCGGGCACATCGACGGCACGGGGCGCGTGATGAGATTCGACGCTGCAGGGGACAACCGTCTGCTTGCGATCAAGGCGCCGCACGACCTTGCACGCTACATTGCGCGCAAAGGTTCGGTCGCCGTGAATGGCGTAAGCTTGACGGTCAATCGCGCAGACGGCGCGCTGTTCGACATCAACCTGATTCCGCACACGTTGTCGGCGACCAATCTGAACGCGCTGGCTGCCGGTGCGACCGTCAACATCGAAGTGGATCAGCTCGCCCGTTATGCCGAGCGGCTGAGCGAATTCAAGGACAAGAGCTGAGCCGATGCCTATAAGCCCGACCAATGAAATCATCGCCGACATCGGTGCCGGCAAAATGGTGATCCTCGTCGACGAGGAGGACCGCGAAAACGAGGGCGATCTCGTGCTGGCGGCGGATTTCGTCACGGCGGAAACGATCAATTTCATGGCGCGCTACGGCCGCGGGCTGATTTGCCTCACACTGACTGAAGCGAAGTGCCGCAGCCTTAATCTGCCGCCGATGGTGATCAACAACCGCTCGCCGCTGGGCACCAACTTCACGGTATCCATAGAGGCAGCGGAAGGCGTCACGACCGGGATCTCGGCCGCCGACCGCGCGCGCACGGTGCAGGCGGCCGCGCGCGCCGATGCCGGTCCCGCGGACATCGTCCAGCCCGGACATATTTTTCCGCTGATGGCGCAAAATGGCGGCGTGCTGGTGCGCGCGGGGCATACCGAAGCCGGCTGCGACTTCGCGGCGCTGGCCGGCGCGACGCCAGCAGCGGTGATCTGCGAAATTCTCAAAGACGATGGCGAGATGGCGCGCCTGCCCGATCTCATCGAGTTCGGGCGCGCGCACAATCTCAAGATCGGCACTATCGCGGATCTGATTCAGCACCGCAGCCGCACCGAGTCGCTGGTCGATCGCGTGTCGGAGCGCGATATCGAAACGGTACACGGAAAATTCAAGCTGGTCGTTTATGCGGACAAGATCGGGCAGGCGACGCACCTCGCGCTGGTCAAAGGCAGGATCAAGCCCGACAGTGAAGTGCTTGTACGCGTGCACGAGCCGCTGTCGGTGATCGATCTGCTCGACGTGAAAAGCGCCAGCCATTCGTGGAACTTCAACCAGGCGCTGGCGGCGATCAGCCGTGCGGAATGCGGCGTGATCGTGCTGCTGCACCGGCCCGAAACCGCGGCGGACCTGGTCGAGCGCGCCGAGCCGGGCGCGATCGCGGCGCCGCAGAAAAACGCGCTGCGGACGTACGGCATAGGCGCGCAGATACTGCGCGATCTGAAGGTGGCGAAAATGCGCTTGCTGGCGAAGCAACGTAGAATGCCGAGCATGGCGGGTTTTGATTTACAGGTGACCGGTTACCTGCAGCCCGATGAAAGCAAATAGAGCAGAGGCATGGCTGAATACGACGCAATGGATGAGATAGAGGCCGGCACCGACGGCGCAGGCCTGCGCATCGGCATCGTCGTTGCGCGCTTCAATGCCGCTATCGGCGACGGGCTGCTTGCGAGCTGCACGGCGGAACTCGCGCGGCTTGGCGTCGCGACCGACGACGTCACCATCGTCAGCGTGCCGGGCGCGCTCGAAGCGCCGCTCGTCCTGCAGCAGATGGCGGCCTCCGACGGGTATGACGCGCTGATCGCGCTTGGCGCCGTGATTCGCGGCGAGACCTATCATTTTGAAATCGTGTCCAACGAGTCGGCGCGCGGCATCATGTCGGTCCAGCTCGATACCGGCGTGCCGGTCGCGAACGGCATCCTGACGACCGAGAACGACGATCAGGCGACGGCGCGCATGACGCAGAAAGGCGCAGATTGCGCGGCGGTCGCCGTGGAAATGGCGAACCTTCTGCGCGAACTCGAGCGCAAATGACGCATATCCCGGCGCCCACCGTGCACAAGACCAGCCGCCGTCGCTCGCGCGAATTCGCTATGCAGGGATTGTATCAATGGCAGTTGGCCGGCGCCGACGCGCAGACCATCGAAAGCCAGATGGCGCGGGCCAAGGGCTTCGACAAGACCGATCGTCCTTATTTCTCGTCGCTGCTCGCCGGAACGATCCGCGAGTCCGGCCGTCTCGAAGCGTCGCTGCAGCCGTATCTTGACCGCAAGTGCGCCGAACTCAGCCCGATCGAGCGCGCGATCCTGTTTATCGCGGCCTACGAGCTCGAGAACCAGGCCGACATTCCCTACCGCGTCGTCATCAATGAGGCCGTCGAGCTCGCGAAGAGCTATGGCGGCACCGACGGCTACAAATACGTGAACGGCGTACTCGACAAGCTGGCCGCGGACAAGCGCCCGCTCGAAATCGTGCGCAGGTAACGGCCGTAACGGATCCGCGATGGACGAAAAACTCAAACGCAAGATCATGTTGTTTTACGCGGGCGGCATCATCAATGCGCTGCTCGGCCTCTACATACTGATAGAAGGCGCTGGGTTCCTGCCCGCCGACAACGCGCGCACGCTGGTCATCTTTTTTTTCGTGTTCGCGGCAGTCGACTTCTATATGCCGCATCTGCTGAAGCAGCGGTGGCTCGCCGGCACCGCACCGAAACCGGAGCAGGGCAGCGACCCTGTCCAGCGGCCTTAAAAACCTGCGGGCGCGCGTGGCCACGTCAGAGTTCGACCTGATCCGGCGCTACTTCACCCACCGCGCGCGCCATGCGGTGCTCGGCGTAGGCGACGATGCTGCGCTCGTCAAAGTAAGGCGCGGTCATGAGCTCGTGATTTCCGCGGACATGCTGGTCAGCGGGCGCCATTTTTTTCGCGATGCGGACCCGCGCCTGCTCGGGCACAAGGCGTTGGCGGTAAACCTTTCGGACATGGCTGCGATGGGTGCTACGCCGCGCTGGGCCACGCTGGCGCTGGCGCTGCCGTCGGTGGATGCGCAATGGGTGCGCCAATTTTCGCGCGGGTTCATGCGGCTCGCGCGCCGCTTCGATGTCGATTTGATCGGCGGCGATACTACCCGCGGGCCCCTCAATATCTGCGTGCAGATCATGGGCGAAGTGCCGCACGGCACGGCGGTGCGGCGTGATGGCGCGCGTAGCGGCGACGACATCTGGGTATCGGGCACTCTCGGCGATGCCGCGCTGGCGCTGGCTGCGCTTAAACGACGGATACGCCTCAAGCCTGCGGAACTCGCGCAATGCGCCGCGCGCTTGCATCAGCCGGCGCCGCGCGTGGCGCTTGGCCGCGCGTTGCGCGGTCTCGCGCACAGCGCGATCGATATTTCCGACGGCCTGCTGGCCGATCTCGGTCATATCCTTGAGCGGTCGGATGTCGCGGCCGAAATCGAACTCGCCGCGCTGCCGGC
>JBDSSV010000314.1:0-4460 GCA_039928535.1 Burkholderiales bacterium | reverse complement strand
GCCAGCTGCTCGAGCAACTCAATCTGGCGGACAAGCGCGTTGCGCTCGAGCGCAACGGTGAAATAGTGCCGCGCGGCCGCCATGCGGACGAGCTGCTCGCCGATGGCGACACGCTCGAGATCGTCGTGGCTGTCGGCGGCGGCTGAGTGACCCGGAGCCAATACCGCGCACCTGTTAACAGGCATACTTTGGCTGTATCCTGAATCCTGACTCTTAAATTCTGCCCTCATGAAACCTCACGAAAATCTCGACACTCTGGTCATCGCCGGCAAGCCGTATCAGTCGCGCCTGCTGGTCGGCACCGGCAAGTACAAAGACTTCGCCGAGACACGCGCTGCGATTGACGCGAGCGGCGCGCAGATCGTCACGGTCGCCATCCGCCGCACCAACATCGGCCAGGATCCGGCACAACCGAGCCTGCTCGACGTGCTGCCGCCGGCCCAGTTCACCATCCTGCCGAACACCGCTGGCTGTTATACCGCCGACGACGCGGTGCGCACGCTAAGGCTCGCGCGCGAGCTCTTGGACGGCCACGACCTCGTCAAGCTCGAAGTGCTCGGCGATCAAAAGACATTGTTTCCCAACATGGCGGAGACCCTGCGCGCGGCCGAGACGCTCGTCAAAGACGGCTTCAAGGTGATGGTCTATTGCAGCGACGATCCGATTGCGGCCAAACAGCTGGAGGAAATCGGCTGCTGCGCGGTCATGCCGCTGGCGTCGCTGATCGGCTCGGGCATGGGCATACTCAATCCGTGGAACCTGCAGATCATCATCGACAATGCGAAGGTGCCGATCATCGTCGACGCCGGCGTCGGCACCGCGTCGGACGCGGCGATTGCGATGGAGCTCGGTTGCCAGGGTGTATTGATGAATACCGCGATTGCGACCGCGAATAATCCGGTGATGATGGCTTCGGCCATGAAAAAAGCCGTCGAAGCGGGCCGCGAGGCCTTTCTCGCCGGACGCATGGCAAAGAAGCCTTACGCAGCCGCGCCGAGCTCGCCGGGCGAAGGCACGTTTACCGCGAAGCCGCCGAAATAATCTTGTACGCCTGATTCGCACAGCTGGCGCCTCCGTCGCGGCGCCGCTACACTCGGCGGCGTGACTACCATGCATCGGCCGATCCGCAGTTTCGTGTTACGCCAGGGGCGTGTATCCAACGCGCAACAGCGCGCGCACGACACACTCCTGCCGCAATTCGGCCTCCCCTATTCACCGCAGCTCGCCGATCTCGACCGCATATTCGGCCGCGTCGCGCCGAGGGTCCTCGAAATCGGCTTCGGCATGGGCGAGACGACGGCGACGATCGCTGCGCGGCATCCTGAAAATGACTATCTCGGCATAGAAGTACACACGCCCGGCGTTGGCAGCTTGCTGAAGGTCATCGACGAACAAAAGCTCGCCAACGTGCGCATCGTCCAGCACGATGCCGTCGAGGTGTTGAGCAACATGATTGCGCCGGCTGCGTTTGATGCGGTGCATATCTTCTTCCCCGACCCGTGGCCGAAGAAACGCCATCACAAGCGGCGACTCCTGCAGCCGGCATTCGTCGCGCTCCTGGTCGAACACATGAAGCCCGGCGCGTATCTGCATGCCGCCACGGACTGGCAGGAATATGCCGGGCAGATACTCGACGTTTTACAGCGCGAGCCGCAATTGACGAACACCGCACAAGACTACGCGATGCGGCCGGATTACCGGCCGCAAACCAAGTTCGAAAGCCGCGGCCTGAAATTGGGCCACGGCGTGTGGGACCTGATTTTCAAGCGGTGCTGAGTAGCATTGATCTGATGCGGAACGGAGGAGTGCGATGAACAGCGAGAAGATAAAAGTGCGTGTCACCGAGACCGGTCAGACCATGGACGTGGTGGTCTACGACAAGCGAGCCTCCGGCATACAGGTCGTCCTTGGCGAAGGCGTGCACAACGTCAAGTGCGAACTCAGCCCAACGCGCACCGGGCTTGCTTACGTGGGCTCGATAATGGGCCGCGAAATCGTCTACGAGCGCAGCCGCGACCAGGTGCAGGCCGACATCGACCGGCTGAATCCGAAATTGCGCGAATTCAAACGCTGACGCGGGCGCGCCCGCTGTTGCGCTAAGGCTCGACCCGCAGATTCGCTTCCTTGACGAGCTTGCTCCAGCGCGCAGTCTCGCTCGCCATGAATTGGCCAAACTGCTCGGGCGTGCTGGAGACCGTTTCCACGCCGAGTTCGCCGAGCTTGGATTTCACATCCTGCGTCGCCAGCGCCTTGACGAGGTCCGCATTGACCTTATCGATGATGGGCCGCGGCACGCCCGCCGGAAAGAGAATTCCCCACCAGTTGACCGCCGCGAATCCTTTGACGCCCTCCTCGGCGAGGGTCGGCAATTCGGGCGTGAATGGCCAGCGCGTCGCACTCGTAACTGCAAGCGCGCGCAGCTTGCCGGTGCGCAGTGCCTGCATTGCCGGCAGCGCATCGGAGAACATGGTAGTGATCTGGCCGCCCATGAGATCGTTGATCGACAGCGCGTTGCCCTTGTAGGGCACCGTGATCATGTTGACGTTAGCGAGCCGTTTGAACATTTCGCCGGCGAAGTGCGACATGCTGCCGGGACCGCTCGTCGCGTAAGTAAGTTCGCCCGGACGCCGCCGTGCTAGCGCGATCAGCTCCTTAGTGTTCTTAACCGGGAGCGCGACCGGCACCACGAGAATATTCGCGGAATTCGTGATACGCGACACCGGCGCAAAATCGCGGCGCCAGTCGTACGATACATTTGCCAGCAGCGGTTTGGCGACCACCGGCCCGAAATTGCCGAGCAGGAAGGTGTAGCCGTCGGCGGGCTGCTTTGCCGCGTAATCCATGCCGATGGAGCCATCGGCTCCCGGTTTTGACTCGACGAGCACGACCTGGCCCCAGTACTCGGTGAGTTTCGCGCCGATGATGCGCGCCATCACGTCCGAGCTGCCGCCCGGCGGATACGTAACGATGAACCGGACTAATTTATTGGGATAATCCTGTGTCTGCGCGTAAGCCATCCCGCAACCTGCGGACCATGTAAAGAGACTTATAGCGAACAATCGACCGACAGCTTTCATCATTCCTCCTGGAATCAGCGTGGCAACGCGCACACATTCTAGTCGATTAAATTGCAATTCGGTGCTGCTAAATTGCTAACCCACGGTCTCCGGCAGGAAAATCTGCAAGAGATCATTGAGAAAACGCTGTCCCTGTCGTGTGGGTGTGACGCGCCGGTGATCGCGCTCGATCAACCCGCGCTGCTCTGCCTCGTCCAGCGGCTTCAGCACCGAGGTCAGGGGCACGCCCGCGCGCTCTTCGAACAATACAAGCGGAAACCCGCCATTGAGCCGCAACGCGTTCATCATGAACTCGAAGCCGATCTCTGTCGCCGCCACGTCGTGCTGCTCCTGTACTGCGTTGCCGGCCAGCGCACTCTCCATATATTGTTTTGGCTGCTTGTAGCGAGCCTGACGCGAGATGCGGTCGGCAAATGAAATCTTGCTGTGCGCCCCGGCACCGATGCCGAGATAATCCCCGAACGTCCAGTAATTCATGTTGTGCCTGGCTTGCCGGCCGGGCAGCGCGAAAGCCGACGTCTCGTAATGACGATAGCCGGCGGCGCCAAGCCTTGCCTCGATCGATTCCTGCATTTGCGCCGTCGCATCCTCGGCCGGCAGGGCCGGCGGATAGCGGTGAAAATAAGTGTTCGGCTCCAGCGTCAGGTGATAGGCCGACAGATGCGGCGGCGCGTAAGCAAGCGCCGTTTCTATGTCCGCCAACGCAGCGTCCGGCGTCTGCGCCGGCAAGCCGTACATGAGGTCGAGATTGAAGTTATCGAAATTGGCGCGCGCGATTTCAAGCGCCACGTGCGCTTCCCTGTCGTCGTGTATGCGCCCGAGCGCCGTCAGATGCGCGGGATTAAAGCTCTGGACGCCGATCGACAGCCGGTTGACGCCGGCCTGCCGGAACGCACGGAATTTTTCCGCCTCGAACGTGCCGGGATTCGCCTCGAGCGTGATCTCGGCCTCGACCGACAGCGCCACGCGCGCGCGCACCGCGTCGAGTATCCGCTCGATGCTGGCGCCGGAAAACACGCTCGGCGTGCCGCCGCCGAAAAATATCGTGTAGACCTTGCGGCCCCAGATCAGCGGCAGCGCCGCTTCGAGATCGGCGATCAGCGCTTCGACGTAGCTGCTTTCAGGTATCGGCCCGCGCGCTTCATGTGAATTGAAATCGCAGTACGGGCATTTGCGCACGCACCATGGAATATGCACGTACAGCGATAAAGGTGGCAGCGCTTTGAAGTGCGGTGAGGCATGAGGCTTGAGGGGTGAGGCGGAAACCCCGCTTAAACCTGTGACCGGCGCCTCACGCCTCACGCCTAACGCCTCACTGGCCGCGTGGAGCGGGGCGGCTGCAGCCGCGCCACGAGAGCGGCGAGCGCCAGCGCTCTATGGCTG
>JBDSSV010000313.1:0-4216 GCA_039928535.1 Burkholderiales bacterium | reverse complement strand
ATGCTACCGGTCGCTTTGCCGGAACTGGTTTCGTACACGGTATATCGATGGGAGTGCGCCGTGCGCGCGTCCGTCATCATGGGGTTCGTCGGCGCCGGCGGGCTCGGCATGCAGATCGAATTGTCGATGCGGATGTTGAACGGCGGCGAAGTCAGCACCATGCTGCTGGTATTCCTGCTGCTGGTCGTGCTGGCCGACGCGCTCAGCGCGGGTCTGCGCAAGGTGATCGAATGAAGCCCGTGCAATGGCTGGCCATCGCGCTCTTGCTCGCGGCGGTAACCGCCAGCTTCGGCTATCTGGCGCTCGACGTGCGGCAATTATTGTCGCCGGAGTCGGCCGCGCAGATGTGGAAATATTGCGTGCAGTTTTTTCCACCGGACTTCACGCCCGCATATCTCGCGCAGGCGTGGCGCGGCACCCTCGAGACGATCGCGATTTCCGCGGTCGGCACTTTGCTCGCGGCAATATTCGGGATGCTGCTGGCGTTGCCGGGTTCAGGCAGGTTCGGCCGCCCCGCAAAATGGACGGCGCGGCTCGTCATGAATTTCCTGCGCTCGATTCCGGAACTGGTGTGGGCGGCATTGATGGTGTTCGCGGTCGGCCTCGGGCCGTTCGCCGGCACGCTCGCGCTCGCATTGCACACCACCGGTGTGATCGGCCGGCTTTTCGCGGAAACGCTTGAAAACGCGCCGCCCGAACCGGCGCTCGCTTTGCGGTTGGCAGGGGCGCCGACGGCGGGCGCATTTTTCTATGGGACCATGCCCAATGTAATCGCGCAATTCGTCGCGTACACGCTTTATCGCTGGGAAATCAATATACGCATGGCGGCGATTCTCGGCGTAGTCGGCGCGGGCGGGCTCGGCCAGATGCTCTATATGAGCTTGTCGCTGTTTCAGCAGCCGCAGGCGATGACGATCATTATCGTGATGCTGGTGCTGGTAGCCGTTGTCGATGCGGCGAGCGCATGGTTGCGGCGCCGGATGGAAGGTTGAGCGGTCGCGGCGCGCCGTGCTGGCGCGCTAAAGATCGTAGTCGATCCGCGCCTTGTTATGCACTGCACCGTCGACGACCTTGCGGGAAAGATGCGCCGCGAACATCTCGATGAAGTCGTAGACATAGCCGCGCAGGTACGCATTGCGCGGGACGCCGATGTGCGTCGTGCTCGATTCGAACAAATGACTTGCATCGACCGCGCGCAGGCTGGTGTCGCGCGCGGCGTCGAACGCCATGTGCGCGAGGATGCCGATGCCGAGACCGAGCGCAACGTAGGTCTTGATGATGTCTGAATCGATCGCGGTCAGCACCACGTTAGGTTTCAGTCCGCGCGTTTCGAACGCGTGATTGATCTGCGATCGCCCGGTGAAAGCAAAATCGTACGTAATGATTGGGTAATTCGCGATCGTCTCGAGTGTCAGCGATTTATTCTTCAGGATTGGATGGTCCGGCGGCGCGATCACGCAGCGGTTCCATGCATAGCACGGCAACATCACCAGTTCTTCAAACGTCCCGATCGCTTCTGTTGCGATGCAAAAGTCGGCCTGACCGGCGAGCGCGTACTGACAAACCTGAATCGGGTTGCCCTGCACCAGGCCGAGCTTCACTTTCGGGTAGCGCTGGCTGAAGCGTTGCACGATGTCGGGAAGGACGTAACGCGCCTGCGTATGCGTAGTGGCGATGATTAGTTTGCCACTGTCCTCATCGGCGTAGTCCTGCGCCGCCTGTTTGAGATTGTCGGTTTCATGCAGGATGCGTCGCGCAATTTCGATGATCGCTTTGCCCGGCGGCGTTACGGCGGTCACGCGTTTGCCGTTGCGCACGAAAATGTCGACGCCAAGTTCATCCTCGAGCAGCTTGATTTGTTTACTGATGCCGGGTTGCGACGTATGCAATTTTCCGGCGGCGACCGACAGGTTCAAGCCTTGCCGTTCGACTTCAACGAGATAGCGTAGTTGCTGTAACTTCATGATTAGTTTTGTTTAAATATTTAAGTTATATCATCGTAACATAATATTCTTTCTTGATATAACGAAAGATTGATAGGATGCCAGTCGCTTTAGAAAACCGGTAAACAATTCATGTACCTATACGACGAAATCGATCAGCGGCTGGTTGACGAAAGAGTCGCGCAGTTTCGCGACCAGACCGGCCGTTTTCTTGCCGGTAAACTGTCCGAGGACGATTTTCGTCCGGTCAGGCTGCAAAATGGGCTGTATATACAGAGATTTGCGCCCATGCTGCGGGTCGCCATCCCGTACGGCCTGCTGGCCTCCCGCCAGTTGCGGGCACTCGCCTACATTTCCCGCAAATGGGACCGCGGCTACGGCCATTTCAGCACGCGCCAAAACATCCAGTTCAACTGGCCCCGGCTCGAAGACGTGCCGGATATATTGGCCAAGCTCGCGACCGTGCAGATGCACGCGATCCAGACCAGCGGCAATTGCATTCGTAATACCACCACCGATCACTTTGCGGGCACCGCGCCTGACGAAATCGTCGATCCGCTGGTGTGGTGCGAAATCATCCGCCAGTGGTCGACGTTCCACCCTGAATTCGCCTACCTGCCGCGCAAGTTCAAGATTGCCGTCAGTGGCAGCGAGGCGGACCGCGCCGCGACGCAGGTGCACGATATCGGTTTGCAGGCGCGGCGCGATGCGACGGGCAATGTCGGCTTCCGTGTGCTGGCCGGCGGCGGCCTGGGGCGCACGCCGCTGATCGGCGTCGCCATGCGCGAGTTTCTGCCATGGCAGCATCTGTTGACCTATCTCGATGCCATCCTGCGCGTTTACAACCGTTACGGACGGCGCGACAACAAATATCGCGCGCGCATCAAGATTCTGGTCAAGGAACTCACACCCGAGGTGTTTCGCGCGCAGGTGGAAGAAGAGTGGTCTCATCTGAAGGACGGCCTGTCGACCTTGACGCGCGACGAAGTGCAGCGCGTAGAGGGGCGTTTCACGCGGCCGCATTACCGCAAGTCCGATGCGTTGTCGTCGGGCTACGTGCTGGCGATCGCGCGCGACAAAGCGTTCAACAATTGGGTGCGGCGCAACGTGCAGCCGCATAAAGTTGCCGGCTATGCCGCAGTCACGCTGTCGCTGAAGAAAACCGGCGTGCCGCCGGGCGACGCCACAGCCGCCCAGATGGATGCGGTCGCCGATCTTGCCGATCGCTACAGTTTCGGCGAGCTGCGGGTGTCGCACGAGCAGAATCTGATCCTCGCCGACGTGCGGCAGGACGACCTCTACGAGTTGTGGCAGGAAGCCAAAGCGCTTGGACTGGCGACGCCGAATATCGGGCTGCTCACCAATATCATCGCGTGCCCGGGCGGCGATTTCTGCTCGCTCGCGAATGCCAAATCCATTCCGGTCGCCGAGGCGATCCAGCGCCGTTTCGATGATCTCGATTATCTGCATGACATCGGCGAACTCGACCTCAATATCTCGGGTTGCATGAATTCGTGCGGCCATCATCACATCGGGCACATCGGCATTCTCGGCGTCGACAAACAGGGCGCCGAGTTCTATCAGATTTCCATCGGTGGCGCGCAAGGCAACGATGCCGCGCTCGGTAAAGTGTTGGGCCCGTCGGTTGCGCAGGCGGAAGTCCCGGACGTAATCGAACACCTGATCGAGCTGTACCTCGAGCGGCGCGACAGCGAGCAGGAGCGTTTCGTCGATGTCGTGCGCCGCATAGGCACCGAACCTTTCAAGGATTATGTTTATGGCAGTCATCATCAGGCAACGCCAGGTCGTCGCCGACAACTGGCAACTGCTTAAGTCTGCCGCTGACGGGAGCGTGGCGGTTCCAGCGGAAGGCGACGTCATCGTCCCGCTTGGATGCTGGCGTGCGCAGCGCGAGACTTTGACCGCCCGCGCCGGCGGCCTGGGCATATGGCTGGACAGCAGCGAAGATCCGGCGCTTGTTGCCGCCGACCTGCGCCATTTTCAAGTGATAGCGGTCAACTTCCCGCAGTTCACTGACGGGCGCGGTTACTCCATCGCCCGCCTGCTGCGCGAGCGTTACGGCTGGCGCGGCGAATTGCGCGCCATCGGTGACGTGTTGCGCGACCAATTGTTTTACCTGTCGCGTTGCGGCTTTGATGCATTCGCGTTGCGCGCCGGGCAGGACGCGCCGACGGCGCTGGCGGCTTTCGACGATTTCAGCGAGGGCTACCAGGGATCGGTGGAACGGCCGCGGCCGCTGTTCCGGCGCCGCG
>JBDSSV010000312.1:0-4418 GCA_039928535.1 Burkholderiales bacterium | reverse complement strand
GAGAACGTCACCAACAGTTTTATTTTTTCTCGCGACGTTGATCCACGCGACTAAAACGATCAAGCTCGCGACCGGCACCTCCAATCTTTCGCACACGCATCCGACGCTGGTCGCCGCGCACGCCGCCATGTTCGACCATCTCGCCCAAGGCCGCTTCATCTTCGGCATCAGCCCCGGCGCGCTGTCGTCGGACGCCGAGGCGCTCGGCATGCTCGCGGAAGACCGCAACAAGATTTTCGCCGAGGCGATCGACGTCATTCTCGCCATCTGGGAAGGCAACGCGCCGTACAACATCGACTTGCCGAACAACCGCTTTAAGGTCACCACGCAGAAGACCAGCGTGGCCGAAATTCAGCGCGGCACAATGTATAAGCCGTATCAGCAGCCGCGTCCCGAGATCGTCGGTACCGTAGTGGCGCCCTTCTCGAAAGGCGTCATTACGATGGGCGAACGCGACTTCCATCCGCTGTCGGCGAACTTTCTGCTGGCGAAATGGCTGCCGAGCCACTGGACGAATTATGTCGAAGGCAAGAAGCGCGCGGGTGTCGCGGCGAACGTCGCCGACTGGCGCGTCGCGCGCACGATATTTGTCGCCGACGACGAGAAGACCGCGCAGCGCTACGGCCGCACGGACACCAACAGTCCTTACCGCTACTACTGGAACATCCTGCTCCGTAAAATGATGATCTCCAAGCGGCACATCATTTTCAAGACCAGCGAGGCGCAGGACGATAGCGAGCTTACCGACGACTACATGGTCGACCGCCTCGTGCTGTGCGGCACCGTCAACAGCGTCGTCGACCAGATATTGAAGCTGCGCGAGGAGATCGGCGACTTCGGCGAAATCGTCTACGCCGGTATGGACTGGGTCGATCATGCGCTGGCCAAACGCTCGATGGAACTGATGGCGACAGAAGTCATGCCGCGGGTGGACAAGGCGATCGGCGCGTAATCGCGCAATTCGGTCAGCCGCCCCTGGAATGAAAATCGCCGTCCTCGACGACCGTCTGCGTCTGTCGCAAACACTCGGCAGGAACATTAGCGCGTGGAGCCAGAACCTGACCGCCGAAAAAGCCGTGGAAGCCGACGGCGATCCTCTCAATGGCTCGTGATTTGCCACGATTCGCGGCATTCGGTCGGCACTGTCCTCTCCACCAACCTAGGCCCCACGTGAAGGCGTTGCCTAATAGGGCGCAAATAAAAACCCCGCCGAAGCGGGGTTTGTGTGAGAGCTGCCGAGACAGCCCTAGACGGCTGCTGGCTGTTTCCGGCGACGCGCCACAAAACCGAGCAGCCCGAGTCCTGCCAGCATTAGCGCGTACGTTTCGGGTTCGGGGACCGGGTTGCGTATGATATCGGACGTCACGAAAATGCCGTCTTCGGCCTGGCCGGGGAATGGCCCAATGTCGCTCTTGACGAACGCGCTCCCGTTCCAGCTGATGTCGTAGACCTGGCCCCCGCCTTCGCCGGTGACGATCGCATGGCCGATATAGGGAATGAAATCCGCCGCGGCTGCCTTCTGGATGTTGGTCGGGTAGGAGGCGGCATAGAAACCCTCAACCGGGTTGCCACTCTGGCCGATGTTCAGCGGAACGAAGCTGACCATCTCGGGAACTGATAAACCGCTGATGACGGAGGTCACAACTCCGCCAGGGGTGACGGCCAGGAGGCTGCTCAGACCTTCCGAAGCGACGAAAAGAGTTCCCGCGGCATATGGACCGAAATTCTGCGGCGCGAAGCTGAGACCTTCGGTATCGGCGCCGACCGAAGCGAGCAGCGATGCCGTGCCGGCGCTGTTGACCTGGTAGACGTTCCCGGAGTTGGTGGCAACGATCATGTTGTTGCCATAGAGGCCGAACGGGTCGAACGCGATGCTGCGGATTGAGCCGGAGATTCCCGCGGTTACGAACGCACCCTGCGAAGAGCCGTCGTTGGCGAATCGGTAGACGACGCTGGAGCTCTGGTTACCGGCGTAAACGTCGCGCGGGCCGAAACCGCCGATGCCGAGCGAGCTCGAGACGTATGTTTCGCCGCCCGCAAATGCGGCTACTGGCGCGCCGAACGTGGTGACGCCGCCGCCTGTCAAGTTGGTTTGGTAGAGTTGCGTGTTGAAATACACGGAGCCGACGAACTTATCGCCCGCGTAGGCGAAGCCGATCGTGCTGTTGCCGCCCACAGCCGCCGCGATACTCGCGCTGGTGACGAACGTGCTGAAAGTGGGGTTGGCGAGCGCGCTGCCTGCTAAAATAAATCCGAGGATCCCTACCAAGACTCCTGCGAGTGTGTTTTTCATTTCGCCCACCTCCACTATTGCACATCATTTTTCGAGAGCTGCCGAACCGGTAAACTGGGATGGCTAACTGAATTTTGAGCTTACTATCGTGAGCCTGTGCTGCAATGGCTAATTCGGACTGCGCTTGCCGCCTGATCAACAGAGTCTATTGAGCGGCTTCCTAGCGTAGCGCGAAAAAGTTCAATTTTTATGTCGGCGGTAATCGGAAAATTTTGTAGGACAAAAAATCCACCTTGGCGACGGAATTGACTTGCGCCCACGGCGTGGCGAGAAGCACGCAATGAACGTGCTGTGCGGGCTGGCGATTCCACCGCTGCTCCCCTAGTAGATAATAGGGAACACGCTACGCCGATCTTGCCTTAGGCGCTTAAGACCCGTGTCCGCGAATCGTTCAATTTTTGGTTGCAGGATCAAACAGCGGCCGGCCGGCATTTTAAGCATCTCGCCTTCGCCGGGACCCACGGCTGCAGCGAATAAATTACTGGTTGACCGCAAGATGTTACGGACATTACTCCGGCTTGATGCCCGCGTCGTCGAGAACCTTCGCCCACCTCTTGTACTCGCGCTTGAGCGAAGTTGCGAACTCCGCCGGCGTCGCGCTCGCCTTCAATTCGACGCCCCGTGCCGCGAACCGGCTGCGGACTTCCGGTGCCGCGGCAAACTTCGCGATCTCAGCGTGGACGCAGGCGCGTATTGCGGGCTGGGGTCGCAGCCGGCGCAATCAGGCGGTTGAAGATGCTTCCCCGTATGTAAGAAGCCGGCAGCTATGGCGCCGGCGTACGTCCGAATCCCGCAGGACTGAGATGATACCGGTCGAGCGGGTCTTCGCCGCGTACGATGTCGACGCGGCTCACGACACGCATCGCGTGCCGGCAAAAAATACCTCGTCAATAAATTAAATCGTCACTTTTTCGCGCTGCCGGCCGCTGCCGGCCGCGGCGCGAGCACCATCTGCGTCTGGCTCACGACAGCGACCACGCGCCCGTCCGCATTCTTCAGCGTCGTCTGCCATACGTTGGTGCTGCGCCCGATGTGCAACGGCTTCGATACGCCCGTGATCATCGGGCCCGCGCCCGCCGCGAAAAAGTTCGTTTTTGATTCCAGTGTCGTCGTCATGTGTCCCGGCGGCAGGTTGGCGACAGTGCCCATCGCGCCCATGGCATCGGCAAATGCCATTAACGCGCCCCCGTTGACGCGGCCGTTGCGATTCATGTGACGTGCGTCGACCGGCATTTCGGCGACGACTTTTTTCTTCGTGATAGAAACGATGCGCATGCCGAGCGTGCGCGCGACGCCGTTCTGCATCACGCGGTGCGGATCGTGCGCACCGGGCGCGGCGGCTTTGGTGACAGTCTTTTTTACCGCGGTTTTTTTCTTTGTCATAATCAGATTTTCCAGTCCAGCCATTCGCACACCGCGCGGCCCATGATCCACTCCTTGTCCTCGGCCGTAAGCCACGGGATCTCCTCGGTGAAGAGCGTCACATGCTGGCGGTACGGGATCGGCGAGCGCGACTGGTCCGTGCCCCAGAACAGGCGCTTGGGTCCGAACGCGTCGTAGGCGCGGCGGATATAGCCGTGCAGCTCCTTGTACGGATACTTGCCCGTCGAATAGCTCGGCAGCGCGCTCACCTTGGCGGCGACGTTCGGCCGCTCGGCGATCGCGAGCAGCATGTCGAGATCGCGAAACGCTTCGGCGTCTTTCTTGCCGCTCGGGATCGACAGGTGGTCCATCGTGATCTTCAAGCCCGGATATTTACGCGCGACTTTGTCGATCAGGTGCACGAGCGGCTGCGGCACCAGTACATAAATGGGCACGCCGGCTTGCTCCGCCTCGCCCCACACCCAATCCATATGGCCCTCGGTGAGCAGCGTCACCAGCACCGGTATGTGAAAAGTAAAGCGCAGCCCCAGCATGCCGGTCTGTTTGCGCCAATTCGCGAGCTGGCCGCGCGACTGCGGGTCCTGCGGATCGAGCCGACCCATCACCGCAAAACGTTTGGGATGCGCGGCAGCGGCGGCGATGCCGAGATCGTTGCGGTCGCCTTCCCACGATGGCGGCACGATGACGACGCGATCGACACCCGCTTCGTTCATCTCGCGCAACAGGTCGTCGGCGCCGAGCG
>JBDSSV010000311.1:0-3795 GCA_039928535.1 Burkholderiales bacterium | reverse complement strand
GCGAGCTTAAGAGCGGAGGGCTCGTCGAAGCGCCAATGGCAGTCGACCATCACGTCGACGTCCGGCCCGACTGCCTCGCGTATGGCGTAGATGCGGTCGATTCCGGCGCGGATCAGATCTTGCGCGCCGGATTCCGCGAAATCCTCCGCGCAGACGCCGTCAAACGGTGCGATTTTAACCGCGCCGAATCCGGCGGCCACCGCATTGCGCGCCGCCCGCGCGATGCCGTCCGGCGAGCGGTCGCGCGCGCCGCGGTTGATATTGGCGTAGACGCGTACGGTTTTACGCGCGTTCCCGCCCAGCAGCGCGTGAACCGGCACGCCGGCCTGCCTTGCGCGCAGGTCCGTGAGCGCCTGCTCGAGCGCGCTGGCGATGGAGCTCGCGACGAGGCCGCCGGGAGAATGCGGGAATACGCGCAGCAGTGGCACGAGCTGCGCAGCAGTCTTGCCGACGAGACCGCCGCTGATGCTCGCGAGGTAGGCGAGCTGGGCGGGTTCCCAGCCGTTGAGCGACGCTTCGCCGATGCCGGTGATTCCTGCGTCGTCGGTGACGCGCACAAAAAACCAGTTGGTTTTCTCGGATACGTTCAGAACTAAGGGTTCAATTTGCGCGATTTTCATCAGTTGCGGGTTTGTTTTGGTTCGGGTTTGCCGGCCGGTAGTCAGCGATGACCCGGCGATTGGCCGGCGGGGTTACTTCTTCTGGCGCTTTTTGGCGTAGGCTTTCTCGACCGTCGCGCGCTCGATCGCGTAGTAGTCGTCAAGCCCGATCAGGGTTTCCACACCGTGGCGCGCGGCGACGCATTCGGCATTGGTCATGCTCTTGTAGTCGCCGGTCTTTTTGAGTTCCTTCATCGCGCGGCTCATGTAGTGAAAGTGAACATTGATTGCGAGGATGGCGTCGATGCAGCCCGCGTAACCCATGTCTTCGAGCTGCTTGAAGCTGTAGAGCGGGCGGCCGTCGCGGTTGCCGCGGCTTTGCACGTAGATCATCGGGACCTTGCAGACCTTGGGCGTCTTGACGGTTTCGGCCGGCGAGCGCGGAAATATCAGTCCCATGTCGGCGCCGACGTCGGCAGCGCGATTGACGCGTTTCACTGCTTCCTTGAAGCCCTGCTCGCGGCAGGCGTCGGAGCGCGCAATGATCACGAAGTCAGGGTCGCTGCGGTCGCGCTGCACGCAGGCAAGGCGAATCTTGTCGGCGTATTCGTTGAGCGGGATGTTGTGCGCGATATAGGTATGGTAATGCGCGCGCTTGGGAAACAACTGGTCTTCGATGTGCACACCGGCGATGCCGTTGCGGATGCATTCGCGCACGGTACGCATCGTGTGCAGCGGCTCGCCCCAGCCGGCGCCGGCATCCATCACGACGGGGATTTTCACGGTACTGGCGATATTCGCCGCGACGCCTATTTGCTCGGTCATCGTCAGCAGCGGTTCGGAAATCGCCGACATGCCACCGGTGACGAAGCCGCCGTTGTAGATCGACTTAAAACCGGCCGCTTCGACGATGCGCGCGGTAAGTGGATCGTATGCCGCCGGCAGTTCAAGAAATTTTCCGCGCTTGACGAGCGCGCGTAGCGCGGTGGTGGGGCGTTGAATCAATTGACTCTCCTGGGCGATGGATTCTATTCTGGCAATGCGTGAGCACTGCATTCTTGGTCGCAACGCCGGCGCTGTCAATCGGCCGCCGGCTTGAAGATCATTTTAACCGCTGCGTGCTACTATGAAGCAGGAGGATATGCGCATGCGGGTCATGGCTTTTGTGGTTTTACTTGCTGCAGTGGCGGCACACGCGCAGACCGTCGCGCAATATCCGGCGAAGCCGATTCGCATGATAGTCACTGCGGCGGCGGGCAGCGGTCCCGATATTACCGCGCGCATCGTCGGCCAGAAACTCACCGCTGCATTGGGGCAATCCGTCGTCATCGAGAACCGTCCCGGGGCCGGTGGCTCGATCGCGGCGGAGGTGGTCGCCAAATCGCCGCCCGACGGCTACACGCTGGCGATGGCGAGCGCCGGCTCGCATGCCGTCAGCCCCGCGCTGTATCCGAAACTTTCGTGGGACCCGGTGCGCGATTTCGTACCGATCACGATAGTCTCGGTCGCGCCCAACATACTCATCGTGCATCCGTCGCTGCCGGTGAAATCGGTGCGCGATCTGATTGCACTCGCCAAAGCGAAGCCGGGCCAGTTGTCTTTCGGTTCGGGCGGCAGCGGCTCGACCGCGCATCTGTCGGGCGAGCTCTTTCGCACCATGGCCAATATTCGCATCGTGCATATCCCGTTCAAAGGCGCGCCGTCGGCTGCGCTGGGTGTCATCGGCGGCCAGGTCGAAATGGGTCTCTTGAATCTGCCGCCGACGCTGCCGCAGGTGCGCAGCGGACGGTTGAAGGCGCTGGCGGTGACTGCCGCAAAGCGCGCGGCTGCGATTCCGGAACTGCCGACCATCGCCGAAGCCGGGGTGCCTGGTTACGAGGCAGTGACTTGGTACGGTGTCATGGCGCCGGCAGGCACGCCGCCGGAAATCACCTCGAAACTCTACGCCGCGATCATTGCGGATTTGCGCACCGAAGACACGCGGTCACGCATTGCGGCCGACGGCGGCGAAGTGGTCGGCAGCACGCCGGAAGAATTCGCCGCGACGCTGAAGCGCGATCTGGCGAAATGGAGGCGCGTCGTCAAGGAATCGGGCGCGCGCGCCGACTGACGCGCACGCCGATAACGCTGCTATTTAAAACAGAGCAACCGATCAACGCAGAGGACGCCGGGGTGCGCTGGAAACGCAAAAAAGACTTTATCGGTAGGGCGGCGCACGGCAGAAAAATTCCACGTATATCGATAATTTGAAGGCAAATGCGTTTCTTATACGTAGTAATCGAGACTCGACCTGACAGGCAACGTCCGCTATCGGGCAAAATCTGACCTGCTGGCGGCGGACTCGAATCGGCCTATTCTTTTGAAAAACTCCAAAATGCGTCAACTTCAATTTCTTGCGAGGGTGCATTGCAATCGATAATCGGCTTGGAAAGACGTGCGAGGAGTGCTTAGAAGACTCTTGGGCGCGCGCGGCAATGAATCATGATCTCCTCCGCGTTCGATAACGCACGACGCCGCTAAGGGACTGTAATTTTTCGATCGACTGCGAAAAAGGAGTTTTTCAACAGAATAGGACAAGAGCCGCACTTGGCGATTGACCTTACTTGATCACCTTGGTAGCCCGCACGAGCATGGATTGCGGAAATTTGATACCGAGCGCGTTGGCGGTTTTACGGCTAATAAACAATTCGAATTGTGTGGGTTGCTCGACCGGCAGGTCCGCGGGCTTTGCGCCTTTGAGTATCCCGTCTACAAAATACGGCCCGCGGCGAAACAACGCCGGAAGGTTCGCGCCGTAGCTCATCAGGCCGCCCACTTCCGCGAGTGTGTCGAAGCCTAGCGCCGGAAGCCGCCGCTTTGCAGCGATCCCGGAAATCGTTTTTTTTTCCTTGGTAATCAGCATCCCGTCGTTCAGGACCACGACCGCATCGGCATGGCTTTTTGTCATCGCCGCAAAAGCACCTGCCATGTCGTCGGGTCCTCGCCCCCCGAATTGTTGCAACTCAATCCTGATTGCCCTGGCTGAAATCTCCATGGCTTGAAAGATAGGTCCCAATGGTGAATGCTTGATGCGTGGCATGACCTCCCGAATCACCTCAGTCCGCTTGAAACTCAGTTTCGAGCCCAAGAAACTGGACCCAGTGATATGAGGGTGTCCCAAATTTTGTGTTTCCTGAATTTGCTAGGTTTGGTTAAA
>JBDSSV010000310.1:0-5585 GCA_039928535.1 Burkholderiales bacterium | reverse complement strand
CGAAATCCTGCGCCGGGTGCGCGCGGCAGTCGGGCCCGCCGTGCCGGTCGTCGTCAGCCTCGACTATCACACCAACCTTACGCCTGCGATGGCCGCGCTGACGGACGGGATGGCGATCTACTATACGTACCCGCATGTCGACCGGCCGCAAACCGGCAGCCGCGCGGCGCGCATCGTGAATACGGTGCTCGCACGCGGGCGGCCGACGGCGCGCGCGTTTCGCAAGCTGGCGTTCCTGATCCCGCTCAACTTTCAGTGCACGCTGGTCGAGCCATCGAAAGGCATCGTTCAGCTGTCCGCGGCAGGCGAGGGCGGCGACGTCATCGATCTCTGCTACGGCGCGGGCTTTCCGCCGTCCGATCTGCACGACTGCGGCCCCGGAATCATCGCGCACGGCTACTCGCAGGCGGCAGTTGATGCCGCAGCAGACAAGTTGGCCAATCACGTCAGCGGCATGGAACAGGAGTTTGCTCAGCCGCTGCTCGATCCTGATGTCGCGGTGCGCGAAGCGATGGCGATCAGCGCCAAAGCGACCCGGCCCGTGGTCATCGCTGACACCCAGGACAATCCCGGTTGCGGCGGCACCGGCGACACGACGGGAATGTTGGAGGCGCTCGTGCGCAATGGTGCGGAGAAAGCCGCGATCTGCGTGCTCACCGACGCCAAGGCCGCTGCCGCGGCACATGCGGCGGGCGAAGGCGCCGACATAACGATTGAACTCGGCGGCGGCACGCCGCTGCCCGGCGTAAAACCCTTTAAAGGCACATTCCGCGTCACGCGTCTGAGCGACGGCCGCTTCCTGTGCAAGGGCCCCTGCGTCGGCGGGCGCGAAGCGAAGCTCGGCCCCACTGCACTGCTCACTGTTGGCGGCGTCAGTATTGTGGTGGCCAGCAAGCGCATGCAGGCCTACGACCTCGAGATCTTCCGCCACATCGGCGTCGAGCCGACTGCGCAAAAAATCCTCGTCGTGAAAAGCACCTGCCACTTCCGCGCGGATTTCGAGCCGATCGCCGAAAAGGTGCTCGTCGCAGTCGCGCCCGGCGCGCACCTCGTCGATGCGCGAAAATATCCCTACAAAAATCTGCGCGAAGGCGTGCGCCTTGAACCGATGGGGCCGGCATTCGCGCGCGGCTGAGCGCGTGCGCAGGTGAAAGACAAAGGCGAGTAAGCGCTTCGCCGTGAGGCGTTAGGCGTGAGGCGAGTTTCCCGGTCCTCGCGACTTAAGCCTGACCTTTTACCGCCTCACCCCTCACGCCTAACGCCTCACGCAAATGCGCGAGCACCTGCTCGCTCAGGTCCTCTGCCAGGCAATCGAAATTCTTGACGCCTTTCATCGCGCGCAGCCACGTAAGCTGGCGCTTGGCGAGCTGGCGCGTTGCCGCGATGCCCTGTTCGCGCAGCGTCGCTAACCCGATATTGCCGTCGAGGTATTCCCACGTCTGGCGGTAGCCGACGCAGCGCATCGACGGCATGTCGGGATCGAGCGCGTAGTCGGCGCGTAGCTTGCGCAATTCGCTGATTAGGCCGAGCTCGAGCATCGCTTCGAAACGCGTCGCGATGCGGTCGTGCAGCTCGCTGCGGTCGGCGGGCAGCAACGCGATTTTCAGCGGAATGTACGGGAAATAAACGTATTTGGGTTTTTGCAGCAGCACCGACATTGGCTTGTTCGTGATGAGGTAGATTTCGAGCGCGCGCTGCACGCGCTGCGAGTCGTTCGGTTCAAGGCGTGCCGCCGTTTCCGGATCGACCTGCGCGAGTTTGCGATGCACCGACGGCCAGCCGCCTTCCTCCGCCATGGTGTCGATCATCATGCGAATCGCCGGGTCTGCCTCCGGCAGTTCCGACAATCCTTCGAGCAGGGTCTTGAAATACATCATGGTGCCGCCGACGAGCAGCGGGATATTGCCGCGTTCGGAAATTTCGCGCATCAGCGTCAGCGCGTCGTCGCGAAAGCGCGCGGCGGAGTAGTTGTCGTCGGGCTCGATGATGTCAATAAGGTGATGCGGCGCCGCTTTGAGCGTCTCGGCGTCGGGCTTCGCGGTGCCGACATCCATATGCCGGTAGACCTGCGCCGAGTCGACGCTGATGATTTCGCACGGCAGCTCGCGCACGAGGTCGACGGCGACGCCGGTTTTGCCGCTGGCGGTTGGCCCCATTAACAGGATGGCCGGCGGCCAGTCGTGGTGAGGCGTGAGGCGTGAGGCGTGAGGCGGGCACGCCTTACGCCGTAGGACCTTTTTCGCTTTGCTCCTCACGCCTCACGCCTCACGCCTCACGGACGCGTTAGCGTCCTCTCATAAACAGCTTGTCGAGCTCCGCGACGCTGATCTGGTGCCACGTCGGGCGGCCATGATTGCACTGGCCCGAGCGCTCGGTCGCTTCCATCTCGCGTAATAGCGCATTCATTTCGGTGACGGTCAACAGTCGATTCGCGCGCACCGCGGTGTGGCAGGCCATCGTCGACAGCAGTTCGTTCTGCGCCTCTATCAGCACGCGGCTCGCGCCGAATTCGCGGATCTCGCCCAGCACATCGCGCGCGAGCTGGCCGGCGTCGGCGTCCTTCAGCGCAACCGGCACGCCGCGCACGGCGAGCGAGGTCGGCGACAGCGCGGCGATTTCGAAGCCGATTTTCGACAACGTTTCAGCATAGTCTTCGGCCGTTGCGACATCGATGCGCTCGGCGTTGAACACCGCGGGAATCAGCAGCGGCTGCATCGCGATGCGGTCGGCGTCGAGCTGGGTCTTCAGTTTTTCGTAGACGATGCGCTCGTGCGCGGCATGCATGTCGACGATGACGAGGCCGTGCTCGTTCTGCGCCAGGATATAGATGCCGGACAATTGCGCGAGCGCAAATCCCATCACCGGCAATTCTGCTTCGCCTTGCGCAGAAGGTGCCGGCGCAAACGACGGCACGGGCGCGGCGAGCGCGGCGCCGCCGCGGCCGAACAGCTTTTCGTAGACGGCGCTGGACTGCGCGACGCCGAGCGGCATGCGCTGCTGCATGGCCATGAAGCCGGGCGTCTCAGTCCGCGCTGCCGGTTCCATAATTACGTCAGTCACGGCACCCGCCGTGCCGGCGAGCGCGCGACTCACGGCGTGGAACACGAACTGGTGGACAGCCTGAGAATCGCGGAAGCGCACCTCACTTTTCGCCGGGTGCACGTTGACATCGACCCGCGCGGGGTCGATTTCGAGCGACAGTACGAACGACGGATGGCGGTCGTGGTGCAGCACGTCCTGATAGGCCTGACGCAACGCGTGCGCGAGTATCTTGTCGCGCACGAAGCGGCCATTGACCAGAAAATACTGCGCGTCGCGCGTGCCGCGCGCGCTCGCGGGCGAGCCGACGAATCCGGTGAGCCGCGTAGTTCCGCTTTCCGCTTCGACCGTGATAGCCGCGGCACCGAAATCTTCGCCAAGCACCGCGTTGATGCGTTCCGCGCGGTTGTGCGAGGGCAGGTGCCATTGCGCGCGGCCATTGTGCTGCAGCCTGAACGCAACGTCGGGTCGCGCGAGCGCGATGCGCTTGAAGGTCTCATCGCAGTGCGCGTATTCGGTCGACTCGGACTTCAGGAATTTGCGGCGGGCGGGCGTATTGAAATACAAGTCGTGCACTTCGACGCTGCTTCCGGGCTCGTGTGCAGCCGGCTGGGGTGCCGCCAGGGTGCCGCCTTCGACCGCGATCGCCCATGCGTGTTTTTCGTCGGCCGGCCGGCTCGTGAGCGTGAGGTGGGAAACCGCCGCGATGCTGGCCAGCGCTTCGCCGCGAAAGCCCAGGCTCGCGATGCGCTCGAGATCGTCGAGCGTGGCGATTTTGCTCGTGGCATGGCGCGCGAGTGCCAGCGTCAACTGGTCTTTGCCGATGCCGTGGCCGTCGTCGCTGACTTTGAGCAGCTTGGTGCCGCCGTTGGCGAGTTGCACGCTGATTTCCAGCGCCCCGGCGTCGAGGCTGTTCTCGAGTAGTTCTTTGAGCGCTGCCGCGGGACGTTCGATGACCTCGCCCGCGGCAATCTGGTTGATGAGGAGGTCGGGAAGCACGCGGATTGCAGCCATGGGAAATTATAACTGGATTGACTTGCGGCAAAGACGCTGCACGTCAGCGCGCGGTCCGGGTGCGCGCCTTGCTATAATCCGCGCTGATTATCCGGCGGTCATAAACAGGGGAAAGCATGCCTCAAGTCATAGGCGTTCCAAAAGAAACGGCGGCCGGCGAAAAACGCGTGGCCACCGTGCCCGAAGTCGTCGAGAAGCTCATCAAAATCGGGTTCAAGGTCAGCGTCGAATCCGGCGCCGGCGATGCGGCGAATTTCAGCGATGACGTATATCGCGCGGCGGGCGCCGAGATCGTGCAGGGCGCCGCGAACCTGTGGTCGGCATCCGATATCGTCTTCAAGGTGCGCGGACCGAGCGCGCAAGAAGTCGGCGTGCTGCGCGAAGGCGGCACGCTGGTCAGTTTCATCTGGCCGGCGCAGAACCCCGAATTGTTGCAACAACTCGCAGCGAAAAAATCCACCGTGCTGGCCATCGATGCGCTACCCCGCGTGCTGAGCCGCGCCCAGAAGATGGACGCTTTGACCTCGCAGGCCGGCGTCGCTGGCTACCGCGCCGTCATCGAGGCCGCAAATGCCTTCGGCCGCTTTTTCAACGGCCAGATCACCGCCGCCGGCAAGGTGCCGCCGGCCAAGGTATTCATCGCCGGTGCCGGCGTCGCGGGCCTGGCAGCCATCGGCACGGCCGCGGGCTTGGGTGCCATCGTGCGCGCCAACGACACGCGCGCCGAAGTGGCCGACCAGGTTGTGTCATTGGGCGGTGAATTCGTCAAAGTCAATTATGAAGAAGAGGGTTCCGGCGGCGGCGGCTACGCCAAAGTCATGAGCGAAGGCTTTCAGCAAGCCCAGCGCGAAATGTACGCAAAGCAGGCGCGGGAGGTGGACATCATCATCACTACCGCGCTGATTCCCGGCAAGCCGGCGCCCAAGCTCATCACCGCCGAGATGGTGAAAAGCATGAAGCCCGGCAGTGTCATTGTCGACATGGCGGCCGAGCAAGGCGGCAACTGCGAACTCACGGAGCCGGGCCAGGCAGTCGTGAAGCATGGCGTGACGATCATCGGCTACACCGACCTGGTAAGCCGGCTGGCCAAGCAATCTTCGACGCTGTACTCAAACAATTTGTTCCGCCTTGCCGAGGAGCTGTGCAAGACCAAGGACGGCATCATCAACGTCAATATGGAAGACGACGCGATCCGCGGCCTGACGGTCATCAAGGAGGGTGCAATTACCTGGCCGGCCCCGCCCCTCAAGCTGGCGGCGCCGCCGGTCAAGCCGCCGGCAACGGCGGTTGTACCTGCCGCCAAGAAAGGTCACGGTCACGGCGGCGGCGCGCCGATGGCGGGCGGCAAGCTTGCCGTTATGGGGGCAGTCGCCGCAGTCCTGTTCTGGTTCATCGGCGCCAACGCGCCGGCCGCTTTCCTCGGCCACTTCACGGTGTTCGTGCTCGCGTGCTTTGTCGGCTACATGGTGGTGTGGAACGTGACGCCCGCATTGCATACGCCGTTGATGAGCGTGACCAACGCGATCAGCAGC
>JBDSSV010000309.1:0-4732 GCA_039928535.1 Burkholderiales bacterium | reverse complement strand
CGCTGCGCCCGCCAATGAGCGGCTGCAGCAATTCGGTGGCGCGCGCCGCAGTGCTGTCCTTGTCGAAACGTTCGATTTGCAGTTCGCGTATTGGCCGCGGATGCCCGATGTCCTTGAGAAACTGCCGGGCGCTTTTTTCGTTTTCCACCAGGAAATAATCGATTGCGCACGCTGCCTGCAATGTGGCGGCCGGCAATGACTGACGTGCGTCAGCGCCGCCCAGCGTCACCGGAATCAGGTGCAGCGTCCCGGTGTTTTTCATGGCAAGTCCAAACCTTCATTCCGCAGCATTTCGCACAAGGCTATCAATGGCAGGCCGATCAGCGCGCTCGGATCATTACCTTCGATTTTCTCTACCAGCGCGATGCCGAGTCCTTCGATGCGCGCGCTGCCGGCGCAATCATAGGGCTCATCGGCACGCAAATAACGTTCTAACTGTGCGTCGGCATATTTACGCATGTGCACAGTCACCGGCACGACGGCCGTCTGCTCGCGTTGCGTGCGCGAATTGAGCACGCACAGTGCAGTGTGGAAAACCGATGCTTTGCCGCGCATCAGCTGCAACTGGGCCAACGCATTCGTAAAATTACCGGGCTTATCAAGGATGACGTCGCCACAGACTGCTACCTGATCGCTGCCTATGATCAGCGCATCGGGCCAGTCGGCCCGTATGGCGCGGGCTTTGGCGCACGCCAGTCGAAGCGCCAAGGCTTGCGGCCCCTCCAGTTCATGCGCCGTTTCGTCGACGTTAGGGGACCTGACCTCGAAGGCAAGACCAAGGCGTCCCAACAAATCACGGCGATAGCGGGAGCTGGAGGCGAGGACGATGCGCGCGGGTGTGGTATTGGACATGGGCAGCGCACCGGCAGGACGAAGCTAAGTCCCTGCGTTAAATGGTTTTTCTGTTATTTTGTTTTGACAGAAGAGGGCGAAAATACTATCATGCGCGGTTTATGTCTGCACGGGCTGTAATAGATAGTCTTGAATTTGCCCG
Source organism: Burkholderiales bacterium (assembly GCA_039928535.1). Lineage (GTDB taxonomy): Bacteria > Pseudomonadota > Gammaproteobacteria > Burkholderiales > SG8-41 > PALSA-1004. The sequence continues at coordinate 3,738 of JBDSSV010000309.1, read as the reverse complement.
CGCTGGCGAGCAATTGATCGGCGAGGCGCCGGTCAGCGCACTCGCCAGGCTCGCGGACAGTCTGTACGACACGCAAGGCGAATTGAAATTTGAATTAACGGGCGGGAGCGATTCGAAGCAAAGGTTACGGTTATTACTGGCGGTCGCAGGGGCCATCAACCTCAAGTGTCAGCGCTGCCTAGGCAGCCTGGCTTTTCCCTTGTCGGTGCAGTCGAAGCTGCTGTTGCTGACCGGCGATGCCGGCGGCGACACCGCGGAAATCGACGACCTCGACGGCGTGCCGCCGGATGCCCATGCCGATGTCTGGTCGCTGGTGGAAGACGAGGTTTTGCTGGCGATTCCACTGGCGCCGCGGCACACGGAAGGCCTGTGCAGCGCAGCAGTCGATTCCGCCGGAAAACCCAGCGCGTCGCCCTTTGCGGCACTCGCAAAACTGAAGCAGGAACGCATCAAGAATTGAACTAAAAGGAGCATCAAAATGGCAGTTCAGCAGAACAAGAAGTCACCTTCGAAGCGCGGCATGCACCGCTCGCACGATTTTTTGAAGACGCCGTCGCTGGCGATCGAACCGACGACCGGTGAAGTGCATCTGCGTCATCACATCAGCCCGACCGGCTACTATCGCGGTAAAAAAGTCGTCAAGACCAAAGACGAGTAGAGTCGCCCGGTTCGTGCCGATACGCGTTGTGCCGATCACTGTACACACGCGAGCGCCGCTATGTACGGCGCGCGCCCGCGAGGACGCCTGATGGGCGTCACAGTCGCCGTCGATTGCATGGGGGGAGATCACGGCCCGCATGTCACAGTCCCCGCGGCACTCGATTTCCTGCAGCGTTGCGACGACGTCAATGTCATCCTGGTGGGCCTGCAGGACGACATCACGACCGAGTTGCGCAAGGACCGGCGCGGTAAAGGCGCGCTCGCGGCGCGCATCGCCGTGCAGCACGCCAGCGAAGTCGTCAGCATGGACGAGGCGCCGGCCAGCGCTTTGCGCGGCAAAAAGGATTCGTCGATGCGCGTCGCGATCAATCTGGTCAAGGACGCGACCGCCCACGCGTGCGTCAGTGCCGGCAATACCGGCGCGCTGATGGCGACATCGCGCTTTGTCCTCAAAACGCTCCCCGACATTGAGCGTCCCGCCATCTGCTCGGTCCTGCCAACGGCAAACGGGCGCATCTACATGCTGGACCTCGGCGCCAACGTCGATTGCACCGCCGAGCATCTGCTGCAGTTCGGCGTGATGGGAGCATCGCTGGTCAGCGCGGTCGAAAACAAGGAGCGGCCGAGCGTCGGCCTGCTTAACATCGGCGAAGAAGAGATCAAGGGCAGCGAGGTGGTCAAGCACGCGGCGGAATTACTGCGCGCCAGCGGCCTTAATTTTTACGGCAACATCGAGGGTGACGACATATATAAAGGCACCACCGACGTAGTTGTGTGCGACGGCTTTGTCGGTAACGTCGCACTCAAGGCTTCGGAAGGCATTGCGCGCATGCTGGGCACCTATCTGCGCGAGGAATTCAACCGCAACCTGCTTACGCGCGCGGCCAGCCTCGCGGCGCTGCCCGTGCTCAATGCGTTCAAGCGGCGGTTCGATCCGCGCAACTACAACGGCGCGACGCTGCTCGGTCTGCGCGGCATCGTCGTCAAGAGCCACGGCTCGGCCGACCGTGTTTCCTTTCGCATCGCCATCGGCCGCGCCGCCGATGAAGCGCGCAGCGGCGTGCTCGGCAAAATCACCGAACGCATGTCCGCAATCCAGGAAAACGCGGCGTGAAGTATTCGCGCATCGTGGGCACCGGTAGCTATCTGCCGGCAAATGTCGTGAGCAACGACGAGCTTGCGCGCCGCGTCGAGACGTCCGACGAGTGGATACGCACGCGCACCGGCATTCGCCAGCGCCATCTTGCGGAGCCGGGGCAGACCTCGAGCGATCTCGCCTATCAGGCTGCGCTGCAGGCGCTCGCCGCCGCCGGCATCACCGCGGCCGATCTCGATCTAATCATCGTTGCCACGTCGACGCCGGACTTTATTTTTCCGAGCACGGCCTGCCTGCTGCAGGCAAAACTCGGCGCCAAGCGCTGTCCAGCTTTTGACGTGCAAGCGGTGTGCGCGGGGTTCGTTTTCGCGCTCGACATCGCGGACAAATTCATACGCAGCGGCATGTACCGCCGCGCACTCGTCGTTGGTGCCGAAGTTTTCTCGAGAATACTGGACTGGAACGATCGCTCCACTTGCGTATTGTTCGGCGACGGCGCGGGCGCGGTCGTCCTCGCGGCCGCAGAACAACCCGGCATCCGCGCAACGGTATTGCACGCCGACGGCGCGCAATCGGGTATTCTGTCCACGCCCGGACAGGTTTGCGGCGGCAAGGCGATAGGCGATCCTTTTCTGCGCATGGACGGGCCAGCCGTCTTCAAGCTGGCCGTGCGTGTGCTCGACGAAGTTGCGCGCGAAACGCTCGCGCTGTGCGACTTGCAGCCGTCGGACGTCGACTGGCTGATTCCTCACCAGGCGAACGTACGTATCCTCGACGCTACCGCCAAAAAACTCGGCATACCCAACGAGAAAGTCATTGTGACAGTCGATCGTCACGCGAACACTTCGGCAGCGTCGGTGCCGCTGGCGTTCGATCTCGCGGTGCGCGATGGCCGCATCAAGCGCGGCGACAAGGTGCTGTTGGAAGGCGTCGGCGGCGGTTTTACGTGGGGCGCGGCACTGGTGGAAATGTAGGAGCGGCGATGAAACTGGCAATGGTTTTTCCGGGTCAGGGCTCACAGTCGGTCGGCATGCTTGCAAGTTTTGCCGGCAGCAAACCCGTACGCGACGTATTCGCGGAGGCCGCGGACGTTCTGCAGCAGGACTTGTGGCAGCTCGTCGCGGACGGCCCGGCCGATGCGCTGAATTCGACGGTCAACACGCAGCCGCTGATGCTGACAGCCGGTTACGCGATTTATCGCGCATGGCGTGAAGCGGGCGGCAACCAGCCGGCGATCGTCGCCGGCCACAGTCTGGGCGAATACACCGCGCTGGTCGTTGCGGGCGTGATTAACTTCGGTGATGCGCTGCCGCTCGTACGGTTGCGGGCGCAGGCGATGCAGGAAGCCGTGCCGGTCGGCACCGGCGCGATGGCTGCGATACTCGGCCTGGATGACGATACCGTGCGCGCGGCGTGCGTCGAAGCCGCGCAAGGTGAAATTGTCGAGGCGGTCAATTTCAATGCCCCTAGCCAGGTCGTCATTGCCGGCCACAAAGCCGCGGTCGAACGGGCGGCCGCTGCTGCCAAAGCGAAAGGCGCCAAGCGTGCCGTCATGCTGCCCGTCAGCGCACCGTTTCACGCGTCGCTGCTCAAACCGGCAGCGCAGCGCCTCGAAAAATATCTGGCGGACGTTAGTTTCGCCGCACCGCAAATACCGGTCGTTAACAATGTCGATGTCGCTGTCGTCACCGACCCGCAGGCCATCAAGGCAGCGCTTGCGCGTCAAGCGTGCAATCCCGTGCGCTGGGTTGAAATTGTGCAGCACATGGCGCGCGACGGCGTGACACATGTGGTTGAATGCGGGCCGGGCAGGGTACTCGCGGGAATGACAAAACGCATCGAAGGCACGCTGCAGGGCTTCGCCATTTCGGACGCCGCATCGCTGGCGCAGACCGTGCAGAATTTTCAGAGGGCGGCGTAATGGCGGACCAGCAAGCAGTGCTGAACGGACAAGTAGCGCTGGTCACCGGCGCAACGCGCGG
>JBDSSV010000308.1:0-3431 GCA_039928535.1 Burkholderiales bacterium | reverse complement strand
GTCTTCGCCGGTGCGTGCAGGCCGTGAAAATTGAGCCCTTCGTAACCGGGCACGAGGGTCGCGATCGCCGGCACGTTAGGCAGGCTCGCCGTCGACTGCTTGCTGGTCACGCCGAGCGCGCGCAACTTGCCGGCGTTGACCTGCGCGAGCGCGGTCGACACCGCAATCATCGCGTAGTCCACTTCGCCGACGAGCACGCCCGTGAGCGCGGGGCCGCCGCCTTTGTACGGCACGCTGATGACCTTGACGCCCGCCATCTTGCTCATGAGATCGCCGAAAATGTGCGCGGACGTGCCTATGCCCTGCGAGCCGTAGCGCAAGGCGCCGGGCTGCACCTTCGCGCGCTCGATCAGGTCTTTCAGCCCGGTGATGGGCGACGCGGCCGGCACAACGAGCGCGAGCGGAAACGTCACCCACAAGCCGACGGGCTCGAAATCGCGCAGCGGATCGTACGGGAGCTGCGGATACATCGCTTTCGCCATCGCCATCGTTGCGATCGAGCCGATGACCAGCGTATAGCCGTCAGGCTGCGCTTTGGCGACGAGATCGCTGCCGGTTGTACCGCCGCCGGACGGACGGTTATCGATGATCACCGTCTGCCCCATGCTCTCGGTCATGCGCTGGCCCATGATGCGCGCGAGGGTGTCGGTCGAGCCGCCGGGCGCGAACGGCACCACCATGCGTATCGCGCGGTCCGGATATTGTTGCGCCGCGGCGGCGAGTGCACAGAAGCAGCACGCAAAGACCGTCAGGGCGCGCGCGCCGCGCATGGCGTGGGTTTGCCGGATCATGGTTGAGCGCCGAGAAAATCCAGCACCGTTCGATTGAAATCGTCGGGGCGCGTCTTCGAAAACGAATGGCCGCCGCCGTGCAGGATGACAAGTTTTGCGCCCGGTATCGCGCGCGCCAGCGCTTCGGAGTGATAACTCGGCGTGATGTAGTCGTTGTCGCAGGCCATGACCAGCGTCGGCGACTTGATGCGCGCGTGCCCGGCGCGGCGGTCGAACGCGAGCAGCGCATTGATGCGTCCGATCGACGCCTCCACCGGCGCCGATCGGGTAGGCGCGCGTTTTTGCTCTTCGGCAATTTCCGCGTCGTGCGCGTTGACGTAGTCCGGCGAATACAGGAACAGCGGATGGAACATCGCGTGCAGCTCGGGCCCCGCCAGTTCGTACATGCGGCGGCGCGCTTCGAACAGCCGGCGAAACCACGGATCGCAATGCGTCCACGTGCTGCACAAGGCGAGCCGCGCGACACGCGCTGGCTGTTCGATGGCAAGCGTCTGGCCAATCGCGCCGCCGGTCGACAGGCCGACGATGTGCGCGCGGTCTATTTTCAGCGCGTCCATCAGGCCGGTGAGCTCGCGCGCCATCTGGTCGACCGAGAATTCGCGCTGCTTGTGATCGCTGGCGCCGGTGCCGCGCTGATCGTAGGTGATCACTTTGTAGCGCGCCGCGAAAGCGGCCATTTGCGGCTGCCAGTAGCGCGCGACGCCGTTCAAGCCGCTGACCAGTATCAGCGGATGGCCGTCGCCCGTGATTTCGTAATGAATCTCGCCGTCGGCGATCGCTACCTGCGGCATGCGGCCTCTCCTCGCTATTGCATGATTTTCCGCATTGTACCTGCGAAACCGGCACCAGCGTTTTGCGGCGCCGCAGTCGCCGGCTGCCGATTGTTGTATTCTGCGAGCCGACGCAGGCGCGCGGACATAATAACGCCGGCTCATACTGGCCCTATCAACCACGGAGGATTTCATGTTCTGTAAAAAAGCCATTATCATTGCGGCCGCGCTCGCGTGCGCGCCGGACGTGATCTACGCGCAACAGTCATACGTGAGCAGCCGCTCGATTTCCTACGAAGCGGCGCACGACGCAGCGATGGTCGCGCTCGAAGTGTGCCGCAAGAACGGCTATAAGGTCACGGTTACCGTGGTCGACGCCGGCGGCGGCAGCAAGATCGTTTTGCACGACGACGGCGCGCGTCCGCACACCATCGAGAACAGCATGCGCAAGGCGTACACATCGTTGACCTCGGGTCGCACCTCGGGCGAGTACGGTAAAGCCAACGTTGCCAATCCACAGAGCGTAGGCGCCCTGCATCTCGACCGCATCACCACGCTGGAAGGCGCGCTGCCGATCAAATCCGGCAATGAGACGATAGGCGCGATCGGCGTATCGGGCGCGCCGGGCGGCGACAAGGACGCAGTGTGCGCGCAGGCGGGCGTCGACAAGATCGCGAAAGGCCTGTAACAACGCGGGTCGGCCCCACGTCCCAAAACGCGCGGCCGGGTAAAAATGCCCGGTCGTATTTTATTGCGCTGTCTCGACGCTGATTCCCGCGTCCTTGATCACCTTGCGCCAGCGCGCGAGTTCACTGGCGATCATTTCGTGCATCCCCTGCGGCGTACTCGTCACCGGCTCCACGCCCTGCAGCAGCAGCTTCGACTCGAATTCCGGGTTCGCCAACACCCTGTTCATGTCGGCATTGATCTTTTTGATGATGGCCGGCGACGTGCCGACCGGCGCGAGCAGTCCGTACCATGAAGTATTGTTGAAGCCGGGCAGCGTATCGGCGACCGGCGGCGTTTCCGGCAGCGAGCGGATGCGCGTGGGATGTCCGATGGCGATGATCTTCACCCTGCCCGCTTTCACATGCGGCAGGATCTGCGGCACGCCGGAAAACGTCATCTGCACCTGGCCGCTGATGAGATCGACCAGCGCGGGGCCGCCCCCCTTGTATGGCACGTGCACGATGTTGATATGCGCCAGCGCTTTCAGGAGTTCGCCGCCCAGGTGATTCGGCGTGCCGGTGCCCGGCGACGAGAAATTGATCTTGCCCGGGTTCGCTTTCGCGTAATCGATGAATTCTTTCGTGCTGTTGGCCGGTACAGCGATATGCAGCGTCAGCGCGAAGGGCGCGTACACCGCTAAGCCGACCGGCGAGAAATCCTTGAGCGAGTCGTAGCTGAGCTTGGTACCGAGCGCGGGGCTCACGACCAGCCCGGCCGAAGTGCCGAGCAGCAGTGTGTAGCCGTCGGGCGTAGCTTTGGCACCCAGGCCGTGTCCCAGCGTCGAGCCCGCGCCGCCGCGGTTATCGAGTACGACCTGCTGGCCCCACAGCGCGCTCAGTTTTGCCGCAAGCTCGCGCCCGGTGAAATCCACCGAGCCGCCGGGCGGATACGGCACGATCATGCGCACCGGCTTGTCCGGATACGTCTGGGCGACGGCCGCCGCCGTCATCAGAACAATTGCCAAGAACAATAACCCTTTGAGGGAATCGCCGATCAACGCCGATGAACGCCGATGAAGATAAAACCAATTGACAACGCAGGTCGCTCTAACCAATTCAACGTTGTTCATTCTCGATAGTCCATCTTCGATTGGTTTGAAATCGGCGTCCATCGGCGGTTTCTTCCCGCTTCAGTATTTTAA
>JBDSSV010000307.1:0-5601 GCA_039928535.1 Burkholderiales bacterium | reverse complement strand
GCCCGCGCCGGGACGGCCGTCGACGATCACCTGCTGGTGCAGCATCTCGGTCATGTGCGCGGCGAGCAGCCGCGCCGTGATGTCGACGCTGCCGCCGGAAATGAAGCCGTGGACCATGCGGATGGGGCGCGTTGGGTATTTGTCCGTGCTTTGCGCGAATGCAGGGGTGGCGAATGCATACAGCATTACACCGAGGCCAATGACTCCCCATCCGTTTTTTGCCACCGATAAATTCTTTTCAATACCCCCTTGAGGGGTACGCCGATGAACGCCGAGAGATTCAAAAGAAATTCGCATCGGAGAAGCGGTTCTTCGTATTCTCATCGACAAGCTTTTTTTGGGTATGGATTTCATCGGCGTTCATCTGCGTTTATCGGCGGTCATATTAAATGGTCTTAAACAAACCGTTCCGGCATCGGCCCCTTGGCCACCGGCTGATAGGTATAACCCGCTTCATGCATGATGCGCTCGCGCGAGGCGAGCACGTCTTCGCGCAGTTTCGCGAGCTTTTCCGCAGGATAGCAGAGCTTGCCGGCGCGCTTCACGAACTGCCCCGCGATCATCACGCTGTCGACGTCGGCGGCTTCCGCATACAGCACGACCGCGTGCGCCGGATCGCCGCCGGGCATCGAGGAAAAAAGATTCATGCCCGTGGTATCGAAGAACGTGAGGTCGGCCTGTTTGCCGGGCGTGATCGAGCCTATCTTGTGGTCGAGCTTCATTGCGCGCGCGCCGCCCATGGTCGCCCAGTACAAAGCGTCGCGCGTCTGCGTCGAATGCTGAGTCTTGGCGGGCCACTTGCCGAGCGCGTAGAGGCTGCGGTTGTCGAGCTCGCGCTGATGATGGAACGCATGGCGCGTGACCCACAGCATCGAGCTGTTGAAATAGGGATCGCAGTCGGAGCCGATCGACGGCATGGCGCCGAACTTCGCCATGCGGCCTATCATCGCCGGCTGCTCGTAGTTGAGCATTTCGGTGAAGCAGGTCGCCGTGATCGTGCAGCCGGCATCGAGGACGATCTTCAATTCGTCTTCCGAGAAGCAATTGCCATGCGCGATATTGTGGTCGGGGCCGAGCAGGCCGTCCTTAGCAAGGCGCGGATAGCCGTCTTCAACGACGCGCTTGCCCTTGCGTCCGTATGAGTGCGCGGAATTGATGAGGCCGAACTCGCGCGCGAGGCGTATATCGTGGGTCGCCACGTCGTACTCGCCCCAGTCCGGGCCGAGGATCGCCATCGCGAGTGAGAGCAGGCCGTCGTCCGACGCGAAGCGTCCCGTGCGCAGGCGGCGGATTTCATCGCGCGGGTACGGAATCTTGTAATAAGGCGTCGCGTCCGGCGTAATCGGCGGCTTGACCGTGCCGCGCGCGAACATCGCGCGTATGCCCGCTTCGACGAGCCCGTCGATGGCCGCGTCGGTCATCTCGGCGTCCTTGACGATATGGCACCAGTCCATGACGGTCGTCGTGCCGTGGTGGATCTGGTTCAACGCGCCCATCAGGTTGGCGAGGTAAACATCGCGCGCGTTGTAGCGTGTCGCCATGCCCTGATGCAGGTTGGCGTGGTAATCGCGGCTGCCGACCCAGTTGCCGCCAATCCCGCGTAACGCGAATTCCCAGGTATGGATATGCGCGTTGATCATACCGGGGATCACGATGCCGTCGCGGCCGTCGACTATGGCCGCGCCGTCCGCGCTGATGTTGCGGCCGACGTCGACGATTTTCGTGCCGTCGATCAGGATGTCGCCGCCGGCAATATCGCCGATTTTCGGATCCATCGAGACGATGGTCGCGTTCTTGATGAGTGTGCGTGGCATTGAGTTTCCAGGTTGCGGGAGGAGAGTCGGCGCTTGCGCGCCAGCCCGTCTATAATCATACCGATTCGTTTTCCGCTTGTGCAACAGTTGCGGCAGAAGAGCTCAGCGTGAGGGGGACAGGCATGAGTAAAGAAAAATCCGGCGCACACGCGGCGCGCCGACGCGTGATGGGCCAAGCGCTGCAGATCGCGGGCGCGGTCACCGCGGCGAATATTTTTCCTGGAATCACGAGGTGCGCGATGGCAGCAGCGGTGATGGAAGAAAGCCCGGTCGTCGAGACGAAACTCGGCAAGCTGCGCGGTGTGCGCGGCGACGGCGTGATCGTATTCAAAGGCGTTTCCTACGGGCAGTCGACTGCCGGCAAGAACCGCTTCATGCCGCCGGTCGCGGTGCCGCCATGGACCGGTGTACGCGATGCGCTCGAGTACGGTCCGCGCGCGCCGCAGAACGAGCGCGCTTCGACGGCGCCGCACCTCGCGTGGATACGCGACACGCGGCCGACCAGCGAGGATTGCCTCAAGCTCAACGTATGGACGCCCGCAGTCAACGACGGCGGCAAGCGGCCGGTCATGGTCTATATCCACGGCGGGGGATTTATTTCGGGCTCCGCCGGGGCCGCCGGCGTCGAGGGCAGCAACCTTGCCAAACACGGCAATGTGGTCGTCGTCAGCATGAACCACCGACTCAACGTGTTCGGGCATTGCTACCTGGGCGCGCTCGACGCGCGTTACGCGGATTCGGGCAACGTCGGCATGCTCGACCTGATCGCGGCGCTGCAGTGGGTGCGCGACAACGCGGCTGCGTTCGGCGGCGACGCGGGCAACGTCACGATATTTGGCCAGTCGGGCGGTGCGTCGAAAGTCGCCGTGCTGATGGCGATGCCCGCGGCGCAGGGGCTTTTTCATAAGGCTGTGATTCAGAGCGCATCATCCCTGTTGCGCATGGCGCCGGCCGCCGAAGCGGACAAGTCCGCGCAGGCCATTCTGACCCAGCTCGGCATCGACAAGAGCAACGTCGGCGCATTGCAGGACATCCCCGCGGAGCAATTGCTGAAAGCAATGAGCGCGAGCATCACGGCGACCAGCATAGACAACTGCCGTCCGGTCGTCGACGGCCGCGCGCTGCCAGGTCATCCATTCGATCCGTCTGCGCCCGCGATATCGGCCAAGGTGCCGCTGCTGATAGGCACGTGTGAAACCGAGACCGCATTCGACTTCTCCCTGAACCCGAAGAATTTCACGTTGAGTGCGGACGACGCGCATGCACGCGTGAAATTCCTGCTCGGCGTCGACGATGCGGGAACGAACCGTTTCCTTGATGCCTATCGCAAGACACATCCGGGTGCGACACCGAGCGAGCTTGTGATTTATATTTTCAGCGACTACAAGTATCGCCAGAACGACATCAAGGCCGCCGAGCTGAAAGCGGCGCAGGGCGCCGCGCCCGCTTACATGTATCTCTTCACGTGGCGCACGCCGGTGCTCGACGGAAAACTGATGACACCTCATACGCTGTGCATCCCATTCGTCTTCGGCAACGTCGACGCCGCCGCCGGCATCACCGGCACGGCGCCCGAGCGCTACGCGCTGAGCGAGAAAGTGCAGGGCGCATGGGTCGCGTTCGCGCGGGCCGGAAATCCAAATCATCCCGGCCTGCCGGCATGGAAGCCCTATTCGATAGGCGAGCGCACGACCATGATTTTCGACAACGCGTGCAAGGCGGTCAGCGATCCTGCGGGCGCGGACAGGGTTGTCATCAACACGGCGCCGACTTACGTCGCCGAGCTTGCCGGGCGCCGATGAACGATCGCGCGCCGGCGGCGGCGCATAACGTGCGTGATCAGGTCAGCCCCGCCGAATGGCGTTTGCGCTGCGAACTCGCGGCGGCGCACCGACTCGTCGCGCATTTCGTGTTCGTCGACCTCACCTACAACCACATCTCGGTGCGCATGCCGGAGGAGCCGTCACATTTCCTCGTCAAGCCGGCCGATGTGTTCATGGAGCAGGTCACCGCATCCAATCTCGTCAAGTACGATCTCGACGGCAATCAGGTGCTCGCCTCCGCATACCAAGCGGCGCCGTCGGCCTACAACATCCACGGCGCGATATTGCGCGCGCGTCCCGACCTCAATGCGGTCGTGCACACGCATTCACCCGCCAACATCGCGGTATCCGCGCAGAAGCAGGGCCTGCTAATGCTGTCGCAGCAGGCGATGCGCTTTCACGAGCAAATCGCTTACTATAAATACGACGGCGACGATGCGACGAAAGAGGGCGCGGCGCGCCTGGCGCGCGGCATGGGCGACAAATGGCTCATGTTGCTGCACAACCACGGCGCGGTGGTTTGCGGCAGGACGATACAGGACGCATACATTCACAATCATTTTCTCGAGCTCGCGTGTCGCTCACAGATCGGCGCGCTCGCCGGCGGCTCCGAACTCATCACGCCATCGCGCGAGCTTTGCGAAGAGCGCGTGAAGATGTTCGGGCGCGTGGGCTTGTATGATGCGACAAGCCGCGACTGGGTCGCCGGGCGCGCGCTGGTGGAACAGAAGTATCCGGACTATAAGCTTTAGACTAACCTCTCGCATGTTAACTTGGAGGAGAGCAGCATGAAACACCAGAAACGTGCAGTGCTCGCTTGCGCTGCACTTGCGACGTTAAGTTTTGTAGGAACGCTCGCGTTGGCACAGTCCTATCCGACGAAACCCATCCGCTACATCATCGCGTTCCCGCCCGGCGGCTCCAACGACATCCTCGCGCGCATCATAGGCGCGCGCATGACCGAATTGATGGGGCAGACGGTGATCATCGACAACCGTCCGGGCGGCGGCGGCAACATCGGCGTGGAAGCGATTGCGCGCGCGCCGGCGGACGGCTACGCGATAGGCAACATCAGCGCGACGCACACCATTAACGCGACGCTTTACCCGAGGCTCGGCTACGACATCCTGAAAGACTTCACGCCGATTACGCGCGTCGCTGAAATCCCGATCCTGATCGCGGCGCACCCGGTGGTGCCGATCAACGGGCCGAAGGACCTCATCGCGCTTTCGCAGAAACGCAAGCTGAGCTACGGCACGTCGGGCATCGGTACGCCGGGGCACCTCGCGGCGGAAATGCTGCGCGCCTACGGCGCCAAGGACCTCCAGCACGTGCCGTACAAGGGCGGCGGGCCGGCGATCATCGACCTGGTGGCCGGCCAGGTGGAATTGCTGTTCAACAACATGCCTGAGCTGGTGCCGTTCGTGAAGGCCGGCAAAATGCGCGCGATCGCGGTGACCAGCGCCAAGCGCGACCCCGTGCTGCCGGATACCGTGTCGATGATTGAAGCGGGCTTCCCCGGTTTCGATCTCGGCAACTGGGTCGCCATCGTCGGCCCCGCTGGCATGCCGAAGGATGCAGTGGTGCGCCTGAATACCGAAATCGGAAAAATCCTGCGCGAGCCCGCGACGCGCGAGAAAATCGCTGCTCAAGGCTTCAACATCGTCACCAGCACGCCGGACGAGCTGGCCGCTTACATACGTTCCGAACATGACAAGTGGGGCAAACTGGTGAAGGTTTCAGGCGCTAAAGTTGAATAACGCTACTAGGGCAGATTTAACCGCCGATGAACGCAGATAAACGCCGATGAAAGTTCAAAGACAAATAACCACATCGATTTTTGTTCTTGATCTTATCTGCGTTCATCGGCGTTCATCGGCGGTTACAGAAAGTTTTAGATCGATAAGGGAATCTACGATATGAAAATTTTAATCACCGTGCTGCTCGCAGTATGGGCGTGCAAC
>JBDSSV010000306.1:0-10378 GCA_039928535.1 Burkholderiales bacterium | reverse complement strand
CGGTGGTGCACGGCGTCGGCATCCACGGCTACTTTCAGCCCGAATTCCAGAAGAAGGGGCTGATCACGCGCGAATACCTGTTCGATCTCTTTCCCGCACGCTCGGCGGTGTACGAAGTCAAAACGATGGACGAGTTTCTGGCCTATGGGCCGCGGCTGTCGCTGCTCGACGGCGGCTTCCTGGACAAGCCGTCGGCGCCCATGCTGCTCGTTAACGGCGAGAAGGACACGCAGCAGCCGATTTCAGACTTGTACCTGATGATGAAGCACGGCGACCCTAAGGACGCGTGGGTCAATCCGGCGGGCGGCCACATGGGGCGCTCCGAGCAATGGCCGCAGCGCAAAATCCTTGATCAGGTCGTCATGCCGTGGATTGAGCGCACGCTGGCGCCGGCGCCGCAGAAATGACTCGTCCTGCAATTTCTAAGAACCCTTTGGCCGCAGAGACGCAGAGGCCATCGAGAAAAATCATGAACGCAACCGAGCATTCATGTTTCGCAGCCCTCCGCGTGCTCTGCGCCTCTGCGGCAAATCGTCTTTGACCTTGAATTGGAAAATCAAATGGCAACTGCAAATATGAAGCAACACAAGCTCGGCTGGATCGGCATCGGCCGCATGGGTTATGCAATGGCGCAGCGGCTGGCGCACTCGGGGTGTGACATAGCAGTTTGGAACCGCACCAAGTCCAAGGCCGAGCCGCTCAATGAATACGGCGCGAAAGTAGTCGATACGCTGCCCGACCTCGCGGGCTGCGACATCGTGTTCACCATGGTGTCCACGGGCAAGGACGTGAAGGAAGTGCTGTTCGGCGCGAACGGCGTGATGTCGAAGGGAAAAAATCCGAAAATCGTCGTCGACAGCACGTCGATTTCTCTCGAGGAGTCGGCGGAGATCCGCGAAAAACTCGCGCAGCATGGCGTCAAGTTTCTCGCCGCACCAGTGTCGGGCAATGCGAAAGTCATCAAGGCCGGCAAGCTGACGGTGGTGGCGTCGGGGCCGAAGGATGCGTTCGACGCGGTCGCGCCGTACCTCGAAGCGATCGGCCAGGGCGTGAGCTACGTCGGCCAAGGCGAGCTTTCGCGCATCGCCAAGATCTGCCACAACGTCATGCTCGGCGTCGTCATCCAGAACCTGTGCGAAATCACGGTGCTCGCCGAAAAAGCCGGCATGCAGCGCCACGCGTTTCTCGATTTCCTCAACAAAAGCGTGATGGGCTCGATGTTCACGCGTTACAAGACGCCGGCGCTGTCCAATCTCGATTTTCACGTGACGTTCACGCCTGAGCTGCTGCGAAAAGACATGGACCTCGGCCTGAACGCGGGCAAGGCGCGCGGTGTACCGATGCCGACGACCGCAATTGCACGCGACCAGGTGCAGAAGCTGATTGACGGCGGCTACGACCAGGATTTCTCGCAATTGTTACTGTTGCAGGCGAAGGCGTCGGGCGTGGAGCTTAAACCGGAAAACGTGCAGATCAGCGACGGGTTGTCATAACAACTATACGAGGAGCTACCAGTGAAATTGTCAATCAGGATTGCAGCAGTATTGTTGTCGCTCGGCACGGTTTCAGCGTACGCACAGAATTTCCCGGTCAGGCCGGTGCACATGTATATCGGATTTCCCGCCGGCACTTCGACGGACATCCTTGCGCGCATGCTGGCGCAAAAACTCGGCGACATGTGGGGCCAGAACGTGGTGGCGGACAATCGCGCCGGTGCCGGCAGCTCCATTGCCGCTGCAGCGGTGGCGAAAGCGACCCCCGACGGCTATACGCTGTTGTTCAATTCGTCGGCGCAAAGCATCAATCCGTCGCTCTACGCGAATTTGCCGTACGAGACATTGAAGGACTTCGTCGAAATCGCCTCAGTCGCTTCGCAACCGAACGTGCTGGTCGTCAATCCCTCATCGAGCATTAAATCCGTGACGGAACTCATCGCCGAAGCGAAAGCCAAGCCCGGCCAGCTCAATTTTGGTTCGGCCGGCGTCGGCACCGGCACTCACCTTAATCTCGAAAAATTCAAATTGGCAGCCGGCGTCGATATAACGCATGTCCCGTATAAAGGCACGCCGGAAGTGGTGACCGACATCATCGGCGGGCGCACGACCGGCTATTTCGCGCCGATCACTGCCGCGCTGCCTTTCGTGCAGAGCGGCAGGCTGCGCGCGCTGGCGGTGAGCGGCGCGAAACGCTCGGCCCAGTTGCCTAACGTGCCGACGATAGCGGAGGCGGGCGTCAAGGGTTTCGAGTTCCTGCTGTGGTTCGGCGTGTGGGGTCCCTCAGGCATGCCCGCGCCCCTCGTCAGCAGGATAGCGGCCGACATCAACCGCGTGCTCGCCACCGCCGACATGCGCGAACAATTCGCCAAGGCCAGTACCGAGCCGCTCGTCATGACGACCAAGGAATTCGCGGCGTTCGTGCGCAAAGAGATCGACGACAACGGAGGCGTGATCAAGGCCGCCGGGATCAAGGCGCAATGACTACACCTTTGCGTTCTATGCAGCGGGGTTTTGCGGGGTGTTTGACTGATGGGTGACGAGTACCCGGTTGTAAAAGTTGCGGCGGTGCAGGCCGCGTCGGTGTTCCTCGACCGCGCGGGTTCGACCGCGAAAGCCTGCCGGCTTATCCGCGAGGCGGGAAAAAACGGCGCGCGCGTGATCGGCCTTCCGGAAGGGTTCATCCCCGCTCATCCGGTGTGGTTCCATCACCATTCGGCGACCAGCGCGATCGCCAATAAGTTTTCCGTCGAACTGTTCAAGAACGCGGTCGAGATTCCGGGGCCCGAGACCGCCGCGCTGTGCGCGGCGGCGCGCGATGCCAACGCTTACGTCGTGGTTGGCGTCTGCGAGAAAATGCCGAACACCATCGGCACGATGTTCAACACCCAGGTCTATATCGGGCCGGACGGCACGCTGATCCGCAAGCACCAGAAGATCATGCCGACGGTGGGCGAGCGGCTCGTGCACATGGGCGGTTTCGGCGACACGTTCGGCGCGTTCCAGACCGAGTTCGGCCCGATGAGCGGCTTGATCTGCGGCGAGAATTCGAACCCGCTCGCGATCTTCGCATTGACCGCCGAAGGCACCCGCATCCACGTCATGAGCTGGCCCAATCACTTTCCGACGAGCGGGGACCCGCTGCGCAATCGCGTGACGATAGACGCGCAGGCGTTCGCGCAGATGAGCAAGGCGTTTGTGATCTCGGCGTGCGGCACGGTCGACGACGACATGATCAAGAAGCTCGAGGTCGGCGCCGACAGCGAGAAGTTCCTGCGCGATCCCGATTCGTGCGGCGGCAGCGTGATAGTCGCTCCCAACAGCCGCATCCTGGCCGGCCCGCTGGGCGCGGAGGAAGGCATCTTGTATGCAGAGTGCAATCTCGAACTCGGCGTGCTGACCAAGCTGCGCCACGACTTTGCCGGGCATTACAACCGGCCGGACATATTCCAGCTCCAGATCAACCGCGCCGCGCCGCACATCTACACCGTGCAGGGTGCGCGCGAACAAGCGGCGCTTGAGGTGAAGACCGGCGGAACGCTGCCGGGTAGCGCGCCCGCACTTGCCGACGCGTCGCACGCCAACTGGCGCACGGTCGAGATGACGCACGAAGACGGCGAGTCTGCCGGCAAAAGAAAAAAATAACGGCGACAGAGGCAGCGGGACATGAAATACAGGCGTTTAGGCAAGACGGGTCCGCGGGTTTCCGCCATCGGCATGGGGCGTGGCAGCCAGTCGGTGCAATTCCGCACGCCCGGCGAGCGCGAATTCAACGACGCGATACGGCGCGCGATTGATTGCGGCATCACATTGTTCGACAGCTCGGATCTGTACTGGAACGCGCGCCACGAAGTGCTGCTCGGGCGCGCGGTGCAGGGACGCCGCCACAAGGTACTGCTGACGACCAAGTTCGGCAACATCGATCTGCCCGACGGCAAGAAGGGCACCAACGGCAAGCCCGATTACGTGTTCTCGTCGTGCGACGCGAGTCTGAAGCGATTGGGCACCGACGTGATCGACGTTTATTTCATGCACCGCGTCGATCCGGACACGCCGATCGAGGAAACGGTGGGCGCGATGTCGCGGCTGGTCGAGCAGGGCAAGGTGCGCTATATCGGGTTGTGCGAGGCAGGGGCGCAGACCTTGCGCCGCGCGCACAAAGTGCATCCCCTCGCCGCGCTGCAGACCGAATATTCGTTGTGGGCACGCGATTGCGAGGCGGAAATTCTGCCGGCGTGCCGCGAGCTCGGCATCACTTACAACGCTTATGCGCCGCTCGGGCGCGGCTTGTTGACGGGCGCCATCAAGACTCCGGACGACTTGCCCGAAGGCGACCGCCGGCGCAAGCACCCGCGCTTTCAGCCGGAGAATCTTGCGCGCAACGTCGAGCTCGTCGCGCAGCTGGCGGCGATGGCGGCGAAGAAGGATGTCAAGCCCGCGCAGCTCGCGCTCGCGTGGCTGTTGGCTCAGGGCGACGACATCGTGCCGATACCCGGCACCAACCATGTGCGCAACCTCGATCTGAACGTCGCCGCGGTCGATATCGAGATTGCTAAAGATGAAGTGAGTGACTTAAGCCGCATCTTCGCGCCCGGAACGGGCGCCGGAACGCGCTACGCGCCGAACGCGCTCAAGGGCATGGGCATCTGAACCTATCCGGACGGAAATCAATTGGCCAAACTCAAACGACCGCCGCGTAAATCGACGCGCAACGCGCATCTGCGCACGCACCCGCTGGCGCGCCGGCCGCGCGCGCGTAAACCGGCTGCGCCCGAGTTCCTGTCACTGCAGGAAATCGTCGCGGCCGCGCGGCGCAATCTGTCGCAGGACCTGTGGAACCATCTGACCGGCGGCGCCGATTCGGAGACGTCCTTGAAGCGCAACCGGCAGGCGCTCGACAGCCTGGCGCTGCGCCAGCGCGTGCTGGTCGACGTGCGCAAGATCGACATTACGACGACGCTGCTCGGCAAGACGCTGTCCAGTCCCGTATTTCTCGCGCCGGTCGGCGGCCTCGTCGGTTTCATCGATCCGCGGCAGGGCGCAATTCCGGTCGCGCGCGCCGCCGTTGCGCACGGCACCGCGGCTTTCATCAGCACGGCCGCCAAGCCGGGTTTCGCCGAGGCCGCCGCGGCGGTGTCGGAGCCGCTGATTTTTCAGCTTTACGTGCGGGCCGACCGTAAATGGGTGGAAGACATCCTCGACCGCGTAAAAGCGGCCGGCTATCGCGCGTTGTGCGTGTGCGTGGACCGCAATTACTACGGCCGCCGCGAACGCGACATCATCAGCCGCGCGAACGTGCGCGAAGGCTTTGGCGATCCGTCGTTCCAGATGGGGTTGCAGTGGAAAGATCTGGTCTGGATGAAAGAGCGCATCAAGCTGCCGCTCATCGTCAAGGGCGTCGCGACTGCCGAGGATGCGAAGCTGTCGGTCGAGCACGGCGCCGACGTTGTCTACGTATCGAACCACGGCGGGCGCCAGCTCGATCATGCGCAGGCCACCATCGAAGTGCTGCCTGAAGTCGTCGCGGCGGTCGATGGCCGCGCCGAAATCCTGTGGGACGGCGGCGTGCAGCGCGGCACCGATGTGATCAAGGCGATCTCGCTGGGTGCGCGTGCGGTTGGCGTCGGCAAGCTGCTCGGCTGGTCGCTTGCCGCCGGCGGCGAAGCCGGCGTGAAGCGGATGCTCGAGTTGATGGACATCGAAATCCGCACCGCGATGGGGTTGATGGGCGTTACTTCCCTCGCGCAATTGAATCCGTCATGGGTGAGGGCCGCGCAGCCGGTCGGCGTGGCGGGAGTCACGAGCGCTTATCCGTGGTTTGAAGAAAAGCAGTGAAGGGTGAAACGTGAAAGGGTTACCCATCACCCATCACCACTACGGGAGCAGTTGCGTGCGGATTCCGTAACGCTCGTAAACCGGCAGCGCGCGGCGGTCGCAGGTGACGAGTTCAACGCTGCAGTGCGCCGCAGTCGCGGCCACCAGCGCGTCATAAGACGCGCCACCGGTCACGCCGTGGTCCGGAAGACCGAGAATAAAATCTTTGTGGGCCTGCGCGCTCAATCGCATCAGGGGCTGTGGAAACCGTGTGGCCAGAAAATCGCGGACGACAGTGCCGGAGGTTCGGTGCGGCGGGGGCAAGCGGGTAAGCACGGAATAGGTCTCGAGTGCGCAGTGCTCGATGAGGCGCAGGCCGCTGTCTAGCGCACGCCGCGCAGCTTCGTGGCTCTCGTGCCAAGATGCGAAGGCGGCGACCACCACGCTCGTGTCCGCCGCTCTCACCGCCGCACGCGTTCCAGGGTGTCGCGGACCTGTTCGGCGGTCAGAGCGGGGAGTTCAACGTTCGGGACGGCAACCATCCCTTTGCCGCGCTTTTTCAGTTGCATCGTAGTCGGAATGATTTCGATTTCGAGGCGTCCGTCGCCGGCGCGGATCTCCAGCGGCTGGCCGGGCTTGAGGTTCAGTGCGTCACGCAGCGCTTTCGGCACGACGATCCGGCCGGCAGTGTCTATGGTTGATTTCATGGCATTCAGAATGCCATTATTATGGCAGAGTAGCAACCACGTCCGCGAGGCTCATCCGGTCAGCCCCGCGTATTTCAACTCATTGCGTGGCAGGCGGGGTGGCGAAATCGGGTAGACTTGCCAAAAATAACGACGCCGCATATTCGTGCGGCCTGAGAGGCCACGCATGTTTACACGGCGCAAAATCGTCATCGCACTTGGGGCAAGCGCGCTCGTCTCTTCGCTTTCGTCTTTCGCCCAGCCGCAGGGCAAAGTCTGGCGCGTCGGGTTCCTTGCGCAGCGTCATATGGAATTTGTCGATTCCGACTCATACTACGGGCCTTTCACGCAGGGCATGCGCGAGCTCGGTTATTTCGAGGGCAGGAATCTCGTGGTCGAGTGGCGTTCTGCCGAGGGGAAAATCGAGCGGCTGCCGGAACTGGCGGCGGAATTGGTGCGATTGAAAGTAAATGTCCTGGCAGCAACAGGAGCGCTCGCGTCACTCGCTGCGCAAAAAGCCACCACCGCGATACCCATCGTAATGATAGGCGTGGGCGATCCGGTCGGTAGCGGTCTGGTCAAAAGCCTGGCGCGGCCCGGTGGCAACAGCACCGGACTCTCAAACATGAACGTTGATCTCGGCCCCAAGCTCCTTGAGATGCTGCGCGGTATGGCGCCCAAAGTTACTCGTGTGGCGGTTTTGGTGAATCCTTCCAACGTCTTCCACACTTTGTTGCTCAAAAACATCCAAGTTGCGGCACAGAAGCTTGGTGTCGAGATACAGCCCGTTGAAGCGAGCACCCCGGAGGAGATTGCAAATGGGTTTGCCATGATGACCCGCCACAACGTCGGCGCACTCATCGTATCGCAGGAACCGTTTTTCCAGCAACAGAGAACCCAGATCGTGGAACTCGCGGCGACGCAGCGGCTGCCGTCCATAGGCGGGTATGGTCAATACGCGGAGGCAGGCGGGCTGATGAGCTACGGCCAGAACCCCAGGGAACGTTACCGGCGCGCGGCAACCTATATCGACAAGATTTTCAAGGGCGCCAATCCCGGCGACATCCCGGTGGAGCAACCGACGCAATTCGAATTGCTCATCAATCGAAAAACCGCGAACGCGCTGGGGCTCAAGATTTCGAATTCGTTACTGGCGCAGGCGACGAAGGTCATTGAGTAATCCGCGATGCTGGACGTTGGCGCGCCGGAAACGCGTTGCCGCATGCGTACCGAAGCACAGCGCCGTTCAATGCGCGGTGGGTGAGGGCGGCGCAGTCGGCCGAAGAGCAATGGACAGTTATCAATTATCAATTCCTAAGACTTTACGAAACCATGCAGAACAATATCTCCCTTAATATCGACGCTCGTCTAACTGCGATCATGCAACAAGAGTATCCGCGTTTCTCGGATGCGGAGTACGCGCGCCGGCACAAATTGCTCGACGGCGTGATGCAGCAAGCCGGCGTCGATCACCTGCTCGTCGTCACCGACCATCGCGTCGGCAACGCGCCGCAATGGGTGACGTCGTGGCCCGGCACGGTCGAAGCGTACGTCGTGTTCAAGCCCGGCGTGAAAATGACGATGTTCATGGAGTGGTTCAATCACTTTCCACTCGGCAAAAAAATAACGCGTGGCGTCGACGTGCAATGGGGCGAGCATCAAGGCATCCAGAAAACCATCGCGGAGCTGAAGCGGCGCGGCGCGAAAAGAGTCGGCGTGATGGGGCCGCTGGTGGTCTCGAAGTGGCGAGCCCTCGAACAGCATTTCGAAATGGTCGGCCTTGACGCCGAATACATCCGCCTGCGCACGATCAAATCCGAAGAAGAGATCGACTGGCTGCGGATCGGCGCCGCGTTATCTGACGCCGGACTCATGGCGCTCGTGAATGGCACGAAGGTCGGCATGACCGAGCGCGAGCTTGGCAACATGATCGAGCGCGCGTGGGTCGGTCACGGCGGCACCACGATGATTCATTACATCGGGCGCACATCGATGGCTAACCCGCAGATCTTCGTGCCGCCGCAGCACCACTCGCCAAAGAAAGTCGAGCAGGGCGACGTGATTTTCTGTGAGCTTTCCGCATTCTGGTGGGATTACGCCGGCCAGGTATTGCGCACGATGACGGTCGATGCCGAGCCGACGCCCCTGTATCGGGATCTTTATCAGACCGCGGAAGCAGCGTTCGATGCGGTGACCAAGGTCGTGCGCCATGGCACAACCATGCAGGAAATTGTCGATGCGACTGGATTGATCGAGAAAGCGGGATTTTCCGCCTGCGACGATCTCATGCACGGTTTTGGCGGCGGTTATTTCCAGCCGATCATCGGCCCGAAAAGCCGGCCGGCGGGACCGCTGCCGAATATGACGCTCGAAGAAAACATGACGGTGGTCGTGCAGCCCAACGTAATTACGACGGAAGCGGACGAGAGCAAACGCGCTGGCGTGCAGGTCGGCGAGATGATACGCATTACCAAAACCGGCTTCGAGCGGCTGCACAAAGCGGAACGCAAGCTGTATCGGGTCGGCTGATTCCGGCCTAGAATGGTTTCGTGCTGCAGCAATAAGAAATGCCGCTGTCTTCGCTGGATATACCAAAGGAGGGAACCATGTCGCAGATGACAACCACGTCACTGACCGTCAACGGCAAGCGGCAAACCATAACCGCGCTGCCGGACACGCCGCTCTTGTGGGTGCTGCGCGAGGATCTCAAGCTGACCGGGACGAAGTTCGGCTGCGGCGCGGGACAGTGCGGCGCCTGCATGGTGCACGTCGACGGCACGTCGGTGTTCTCGTGCCTCTTGCCGATCAGCCAAATGGCCGGCCGCAACATTACAACGATTGAAGGACTGTCGCCCGACAGCAGCCATAAATTGCAGAAAGCCTGGCTTGCCGAGCAGGTGCCGCAATGTGGCTACTGCCAGTCGGGCCAGATCATGCGCGCGGCCGATCTCCTCAAAACGAACCCGCATCCGACGCGCGAGCAGATTGTCGAGCACATGGGTACCAATATCTGCCGCTGCGGCACTTACGCACGCATCGTGAAAGCGGTCGAACGCGCGTCGAAGGCGGTGTGAAAATGGAAAAAGTCACCAGCGCGTTTCTGGATTCCCGCCTGCGCGGGAACGACGATGCCATCGATCGCATCGATCTCAATCGCCGCCGTTTGATGACGGGCGCGGCGGGCCTCACGTTCGGTGTCGCGGTCGGCGTGCCGTCGCTGTTCGCGGTGGCGAACGCCAATGCCGCAGTCAAAGATCTAACGCTCAACCCGTGGGTGACAATATCGACCGACGGCACGATCGCAATCATGTCGCCGGCCGCCGAGATGGGGCAGGGTTCATTGACTTCGCTGCCTTTGATACTCGCGGAAGAACTCGATGCCGACTGGGCCAAGGTGCGCATCGTGCCGTCGCCAGCGAGCGATGCGATTTACGGCAATCCGCAGTTTGGCAACCTTCAATACACCGCAGGCAGCGCGACGGTGACCGGCTACTTTAAAAACATGCGGCTATTTGGCGCCCAGGTGCGGCAGGTTTTGCTCGACAACGCCGCGCGCCAATGGGGCGTGCCGTTGGCGGAGCTTACAACCGAGCCGAGTACGGTGGTACACGCGAAATCGGGACGGCGCATCGGCTACGGCGATATCGCGGCGTTCGCGGAGATTCCGGCCAAGGCACCCGATATCAAGCCCAATCAGCTCAAGAAGACGAGCGAGTTCCGTCTTATCGGTAAGGATGTCGGCCGGGTGGACGTGCCGGGCAAGGTCAACGGCTCGGCGCAATACAGCATCGACGTGCAACTGCCGGGCATGCTTTTCGGCGCAATCTTCCGCGCTCCTGTCGAAGGCAGCGCGCCGGTAACGGTCGATGACGCCGCGGCGTTGGC
>JBDSSV010000305.1:0-5130 GCA_039928535.1 Burkholderiales bacterium | reverse complement strand
TGGCTTTTTGGGGATTTCGCAACTGTTCGATTGGATGCAAACCCAGGCTGCCTACATGGTTCCATCGTCGGCGATGGATCAGGCCAACCGCATACTGTCGGAAATCCAGCAGCCGCACGGCGGTCTGCTATCTCTCGGCATTGTCCTCGCGCTGTGGGCGGCGTCGGCGGCTGCGCGTGGCACGATTAACGCACTTAACATTGCGTACGACGTCAAGGAACGGCGGCCTGCATGGAAACGGGTGTTCTTGTCGGTGGCATACACCGCCGGACTCGCATTCATGCTGCTGTGCGCAGCCGCAATGATGGTTACCGGGCCCAGCGTGGCTGAATGGATCGTGCACTACGCCGGCCTCAACGCGATGTTTGTGATGGTGTGGACATGGTTGCGCTGGCCGGTGACTGTTGTATTGCTGTTGGTCGTGGTCAGTACCGTTTATTACGCGGCGCCCAATGCGCGGCATCCGTTCCACTTTTTCACGCCAGGCTCTTTGCTGGCGGTTTCGCTGTGGATAGCGGCATCGGCGGGCTTCAGAATATATGTCCAGAATTTCGGGAATTACAGCGAGACTTACGGCAGCATAGGGGCAATCATCGTCCTGGTGTTCTATTTTTATATTTCGTCGGCCGTACTGCTGTTCGGCGGCGAGGTGAATGCCGCGGTCGATCACCTGCGCGACCAGCCGCCGAAAGCGCAAGCATGAGGCGCGGCGGAGGCATCGCCCATGCAAATCGCCGGCCCCACGCAATGAATGGCCTGTTCGGGTGCGCGAATCGCCGCGACGGCGTCGGTGCGCCAGCGAACATATGCACGTGGCTGACAATGGCATTGTCCGCGTTCGGGCATTCGTATGCATTCGTATGAGTACCCCACCGCCAGAGGGAATATGACTGTAATTGTCAGGGATCGAAGTTATGCCGGAGGATATGCCGGCCGGGGCGGAATACCGTGAAGGCCTGGGCGCTCAAGCACTGGGGACGTATCCGTTCCAGCTTCTGGTTTCTGCCCTCGCTGATGGCGGGGGCCGCAGTAGTACTCGCATTTGCGACGGTCGCCCTCGACCGAGAGGTGACGGAAAGCTGGCTGCGGGGGCTGGAATGGGTCTACAGCGGAGGTGCGGAGGGCGCCAGCGCCGTCCTGCAGACCATCGCGGGCTCCATGATAACGATTGCAGGCGTGGTTTTTTCGTTGACGCTGGTCGCGTTATCGCTCGCATCGTCGCAGTTCGGTCCCCGGCTGCTGCGCAATTTCATGCGCGATACCACCAATCAGCTTGTGCTCGGTACGTTTATCGCCACCTTTTTGTACTGCATGCTGGTACTGCGCACCATACGCCGTGCGGAAGAGGATATTTTTGTGCCTCACCTGTCGGTCAGTCTCGGCGTGCTATTTGCCATCGCGAGCCTGTGGGTACTGATCTATTTCATCCACCATGTTTCGGTGTCCATACAGGCCGACGAGATCGTCGCGCGCGTCGGCAAGGAATTGATAGAGGGAATCGAGCGGCTGTTTCCGGAACAATTGGGACGGGACGGGCCGCTGCCGCCATCCGACGCGCAGAGCAATCCGGATCCCATGCCGGCTGCGTTCGACCGCGAAGCGCGCGCGGTGGGCGCGGAGGAGGACGGCTATCTGCAGTTTATCGATGCTGAAGCCCTCATGGCGGCGGCCACCAAGGAAAACGTGCTCGTCCGCGTCGAACTGCGGCCGGGGCATTACGTGGTCAAGGACAGCCCGGTGGTCAGGGTCTGGCCGGGAAGCAGATTGACGGACGAGCTTGCCGAGCGGGTGAAAGCCTGCTTCGTATTAGACACTCAGCGCACGCCTGTCCAGGATATTGAGTTCAGCGTGGACCAGCTGGTCGAGATAGCAGCGCGGGCGCTCTCGCCCGGCATCAACGATCCGTTTACCGCCATCACGTGCGTCGATCGCCTGGGATCGGCGTTGTGCAGACTCGCGCAGCGCGAAATGCCTGCGCCTTATCGTTTCGACCGCAAAAACCAACTGCGTATTGTCGCGCCAGCAATCACTTTCGAGGGAATTGTCGATGCGGCGTTCAACCAGATACGGCAGCACTCGCGCGCCAATGCTGCGGTAGCCATCCGGCTGCTCGAAACCATTCTCGTCGTGGCCGGATTCGTGCATAGGGAAGAAGATCGCGAAGCGCTGCGGCGGCATGCAAGAATGATTGTGAGCGGGGCGCGTGAAGGGCTACCGGAGGCGGAGGATCGCCGCGCGGTTGAAGCGCGCTACCTCGCTGCATCCCGCATGTTGGATAATCCCCATACTCATGCGTAGACGCATAGTCATCAGTGAGTGACCGCCGGCATCGGCATGCAGGCCGTCGCAGCCGGACCGCCACAGCTTCAGCGGGAAGCGCGGCGCCGCAATTCGCCTTTGCATTTCCGATCAAGCGCTCACTGATGGGATATGTTCAGTTCTTCAGCGGCTATGGCGAGAGCCTGATCGACTGCAACCACCGGCAGAACACCCTCGGTATCGGCGTCCTGCTGACGCCGTGGCAGTAGATGCTTAAATGCCGCCGCGAGCCATATTCCACGGCCCCGGTGCAGAGCCCCTTTCTTTTTCGGCGGCGACTGCGCGCAATTGCGCTGCCGCCTAATCGACTTTCACGCCGGCGCTGCGCACCAGCTCGGACCACCTGCGCGATTCCGTCGCGACATAGGTCGTCACGTCTTCCGGCATGCCGCCCATGACGGAAATACCCATATCGGTGACGCGCTTGCGAAAGACCGGCTCGGCGAGCGTCGCGTTGATGCGGGAATTCAGTTTCGCAACTATCGCTTGCGGCGTGCCGGCCGGCGCCAAAACGGTGTACCAGGTGCCGGCTTCGAGGCCCGGCATACCGGCTTCTTTTGTCGTCGGCACATCCGGCAACACCGTGGAGCGTAACGGCGAGAGTACCGCTAATGCGCGCACATTGCCGGCAAGGGCCTGCTGCGCAATCGCCGGCAGGAGGTGAAAAATGAGCTGCGTGCGATTGGCGATCGTGTCTTGCGTCGCCAGTCCCGGCGATACGTAAGGAATGTGGCGCATCTTCGTGCCGGTCATTTTCTGATACAGCTCCGCAGCAAGGTGCATGCTACTGCCGTTGCCCGCCGATGCATAGTTGAGTTCGTCGGGGCGGGATTTTACATACTGCGTAAATTCGCCCAGCGTGCGCGCGGGCAGGGAGGGATGCACCACCAGGACGTTCGGCACGCTGCCGAATTTTATGACCGGGGCCAGGTCTTTTTTTGGGTCGAAGCCGAGGTTGGAATAGACGAAAGGATTGATCGTCAACGTCGTGCCGGACGCGAACACCAGTACATATCCGTCGGCGCTGGCGCGCGCGGCGATTGCGGTGCCGATGTTGCCGTTGCCGCCGCCGCGGTTGTCGACTACGAACTGCTGACCGAACGATTTGGTGAGCGCATCGGCGAGCAATCGGCAGGATGGATCGCTGCTGCCGCCCGGCGGAAACGGGTTGATCATGCGCACGGGACGCACGGGATAGTCCCGGGCGGCGTCGGCGGCGTAAGCCGGCGCGGCAAGCAGCGCGATATTCAGGGCGGCGGCGAACAATTTCATCGATGCACTCCACGCGTCGGTACCAAGCTGAATTATGCATGAGTTGCAGGGCGGTTGAACGTCCGGCGCGGCGCACGCGTCGTATAATCGCGTGCAGCAGAGGAATTGAACGAAAAAGGTAAAAAGGATGGCAAAAAGTACGCGGCCGGCGGTGAAAATCCTGAATCCCGTGACGATTTCGCAGGGAAATATCCGCTACGCGCCCGGCGTGCGCGCGGGGCGCTGGATTTTCGCGACCGGGCACAAAGGCACGGCGGATTACGTGTGCGGCATGTCAGCCGATGTGATGCATGCGGGTGCCCCAAGCCGGAGCGCGCCCAAACTCAGGCGCGAGGCGGAGCAGATATTCCGCAACGTCGGCAAAGTATTCAAGGCGGGCGGGGGCGATCTGAAAAACATCGTCCGCGTCGACCAGAACTACACGTCCGGTCGCGCGGTCGAGTCTTATCACGATGCGCGGCGCGCTATCCTCAAAGACCATATTCCACCCAGTACGTCGACGCTTGCGGAGGGGTTCCTGCTGCCCGGACAGGAAATCGAAGTGCACATGCTGGGCATAGTGCCGCAAGCAGATTTCCGCGCGCGTCACATCCGTCCGCCCGGACACGCCGTGCACGCGACGTCCGGTTACAGTCTCGCGCTCGTGGCGGGCGATTACGTATTCGTCGCCGGGCGCATGGCCGATTCGTTTACGTTCGGCGAAGGAATCGCCAAAGACGCCAGCCTGCCGGCCGGTCATCTCTGGAAAGGGTTGCCGATCAAACTCGAAGCCGAGTTCATCGTGCGCGAGAAAATAATTCCGGCGCTGAAGGCCAGCGGTTCTTCGCTGAAGAACGTCGTCAAATGCCAGGTCTACATGCGCGACGTGGATGATTTCGCGCCGTTCAACGAAGTGTGGAGCAGGTTTTTTCCCGGAGAGAAACCGGCCACCACTTTAATTCCAACCGCGACCCCCGGATTGTTTATCGAAAACGCGCGGATCGAGATCAACACCATCGCACTGACCGACGCGGGGCGGACGCGTAAGAAAGTCATTGACGCGGGGGTAGCCCCGGCGTTTGCTGGTCACTGCCAAGCAGTGCGCGCCGGCGATCTTCTGTTCATCTCGGGATTGCTCGCGGCCGATGAAGAAGGGTTGGTGCCTGAAGCACGCGTGAATTCAGCGCAGCCGTATTTTGGCTCGAGCATCCAGTCGCAGATGCAGGCATTGCTGCGCAACGCCCAAAAAATCTGCCGGGCGGCGGGGACTACGCTGGCCAACGTCGTGCGTATCCAGCAATACCATACGGATCTCGCGGAATTCTATCCCGCGTATCAGGTGTGGGACGCGCATTTGCCGGGACAGCATTTGCCGTTTTCCGCGGTCAAGGTGCCATTTCTACCGGTGCCCGGCTGCAGCGTTCAACTGGATTTATGGGTCTATGCGCCGTGAGGCGGGGGCGCCGCATTTGCCGCTGACCCGCGCTGTGCGCAGGCGCGATTGATGGCGTTGTACCTGACTTTTGCGATCACGCTGATCGGCTTTATCGGCGTGAACGC